>JAEUJO010000157.1 GCA_016794615.1 Pseudonocardia sp.
AGCAGAAGAGCGCGAAGCTGGCGGCGAAGAACATGCCGTTGAGCAGCGGGTGACCGATGGTCGTCGTGATGCGGTAGGTGTCCCACTTCTGCACCAGCGGGGACACGGCGAGCGCGTACCAGGGGTCGAGCAGGTTCTTGCCCGCGATGAACTCGACGAGCCCGTACGCCGAGAGCACGCCTGCCGACCACGCCCATGCGCGGACCAGGAGTCGGTGGTCCTCCGCGGGCATCTCGCGGAGGGCGAGCGGCATGGCGACGAGCACGACGATCGGGCCGAGGAACACCAGCGACGGCACCGGGCGAATGCCGAACAGCGAGCTGAGAACGCCGACGAGGACCAGCCAGGACACCAGCCACACCAGCCCGAACGACCACGACAGCTGCGACCGGCGTCTGAGGTAGTACACGACGATGGGCAGCGAGATCGCGGCGGCACGGAGTGCGGAGTGGATGTCGGGGCCGTCGTCGAACGGCGTCAGGAACAGGAGCAGCCCGAGCACGGGCAGCCAGCGCTCGGGAACCACGAACAGGAACGCGAGCAGCGCCACACCCGCGACCACGTACGGGCCGAGGGTGGTGGCCGCCGCGAGGGCGCCACCGACCATTGCGACCCCGAGGACGAGCAGGTTGCGCAGGCGAGGCCCGGTCAGGGCGCCGGCTAGCACTCCGTGCCCCGGAACTCGCGAGGCGTCGTCGGGGTCGGCCGTCTGCTAGGAGGGTGCTGGAGAACCGGGCCCCGCGGCCGGCTCGAACCCTCACGACACAGGTCACGCTTCAGCGTCGGCCGCGGCCGGCGGCTTTTCAGGATTCTCCTACAGCGTGTCGACATCGGGGTGGCCCACCCTGTTCCGCGTGTCGAACACGTGCGCGGGGCGGCGTTCGAGCAGCGACCAGTCGAACGCGTCGTGGTCGGTGAGCACCACGACGAGGTCGGCTGCCCCGACCTGCTCGGCGTCGAACTCGACCAGCGGGACGGAGTCCGGGACGTGCTCCGGGTCGATGAGCGGATCACACGCGGACACCTGCGCACCGAGCGCCAGCAGACGGCGGGCCACCTCGATGGCGGGCGAGTGGCGCGCGTCACCGGAGTTCTTCTTGTAGGCCAGCCCGACCAGGAGGAGGCGGCTGCCGTTGACCGCCTTCGCACGGCGGTTGAGATGCGCCGTGATCCTCGTGACGACGTACTCCGGCATGTGGTCGTTCACGTCGTTGGCGATCTCGACGAAGCGGAACGCGTGCCCGAGGGAGCGGCGCACCCGCCACGAGAGGTAGGACGGGTCGATCGGCAGGCAGTGACCGCCGACTCCCGGGCCCGGCGTGAACCGCATGTAGCCGAACGGCTTGGTGGCCGCGGCGTCGATCACCGACCAGACGTCCACGCCCAGGCCGTCGCAGTACATCGCGAGCTCGTTGACCAGCGCGATGTTGACGTGCCGGAAGGTGTTCTCGAGGAGCTTCGCGAGCTCGGCCTCGGTGGTGGTCTGCACCGGTACGACGCTGTCGACGACGCTCGCGTAGAAGTCCGCGACCGCCGCCCGCGACGCCTCGTCCACTCCGGACACGATCTTCGGCGTGTTCACGAAGTTCCAGGTCGTGTTGCTCGGGTCGATCCGTTCCGGGCTGTACCCGACGTGGAAGTCGCGGCCTGCCGCCAACCCGCCCCACTGCTCCAGCAACGGGACGAAGACCTCCTCCGTCGTCCCCGGGTAGGTGGTGGACTCGAGGATCACGCAGGATCCGGGCCGGACGTGCGGAGCGACGGTCCGCGCCGCGTCCTCGACGAAGCTGAGGTCCGGTACCCCGTCGCGCAGCGGTGTGGGGACCGAGACCACGGCGACGTCGAACCCGGCGAGCTCGGCCGCGTCGGTCGTCGGCCGGAACCGGCCGCCTGCGACGGCGTGCGCGATGTCCTCATCGGTGATGTCGTCGATGAAGGTCGACCCGCGCTGAAGCCGGTCCACCCGGCTCTTGTTGACGTCGTACCCGACGACGTCGTACCCCTTCTCGACCGCGCGCATCGCGAGCGGAAGCCCAACGTATCCCAGGCCCAACACCGCGAGCCGGCCACGGGTTTCCTGTGCCATGAGCACCTCTTCCGCACTATCTCTCGAGGATGAGCCGCCGGGCGGACGCGTCCGCTCGGGGCCCGTGGAAGGATCGCCGCACGTCGGACGGCTGTTACCGTCGTGGATACCACGCCGCCCGCGATCCGTGCCTTCTGTGTGCCGCCTCACGGGGTCGGCGCGGGACCCACCGCGTGGGTCTCCGGTGTCGCGGGCAGCTTCCGGAGCGCTACGGCGCACGCGATCCCGTAGGCGCTCGCAGCGAACAGCTTGGTCCCCAGTGTGGAGATCACGATGCCGACGGGCCCCCAGGCCCAGAAGAACACGAGGTCCAGCACGAAGTTCGCGACGATCCCGACGACGGTGAGGGGCATCAGTTTCCACTGCTGCCGCAACGTCACGAGCAGCCGGGAGCCGAGCAGCTGCAGGATGCCGAGCGGCAGGCCGGCGCAGAGGATGACCGACCAGGTCAGGCCCTTGGACCAGCTGTCGGGTACCACGCCGAGCGCGAGCCCCACGAGGATGGCGCCGATGGTCGCCGGCGCCACGACCAGGCTCATGCCCACGAGGGTGCGGGCGTCCGCGAGGACGATCCGCTGCGCCTCCTGGCGGCCCCGCGCCGAGAGGTCACCCCAGCCCGCCATCCGCTTGAGGAGCAGCCCGCCGGTCATCAGCTGGTAGCCGGCGTAGTACGCCTTGTCCGCGATCTCGTAGGCCGCGATGTTGCCGACTCCGCCCATGGTGAGGAAGTACCGGTCGACCGTGGGGCTGATCTGCGATCCCGAGGACGCCAGTGTCTGCCACAGCGCTCCGTGGACCTGCCAGCGCCCGTCGGGCTCCGGGGCGGACGGAACCTCTCGGCGGCGTGCCACCACAGCGAGCACCACGCACCGCAGCACCTCACCCGCCAGGAAGCTCCAGGCGATGAGGGCCGGCCCGGCATGCGGGACGAACGCCATCGTGGCGAGGGCAGGGATCGCGCGCAGCCCGTAGCTCGCGACGCAGATCGCGGTCCCGCCCCGTGCCGCGGTCACCCCCGAGAACGACGCCGAGACCGCGGCGGCGACACCGGTCACCGCGAACGGCAGGACCACACCCGACAGCGCGCCGTGGGTGAGGTGTGCCCCGTACACGAGCATCAGCGCCGGCACGGCGACGAGCGCGACGAGCGTCGCTGCAGCCACCACCTTCACCAGGTAGAGCCCGAAGTTCGAGCTGAGGCGCAGCATCACCTTGCTGGGGTGTCGGCCGTACTCGGCCACGGTGTTGGCCTCGACCGCCACGCCGACGACCGTCATGAGGAACTGCGCGATGGCGTAGCCGAGCAGCAGTACGTCCGCATCCGTGCCGTCCAGCACGATCGAGGCGACGAACGGGACCATGAAGCCGGGGGCCAGCCCGACGACGGTCGCCAGCATGACGACCAGATCGCCGCGCCGCCGCAGCACGGCCTCGATCACGGGATGCCGACCGACGCGGGCCGGGGCCTGCGACGCGCCTCGCCGGGTCACCGCCGGAGGGACACGACGCGGTCGAACACCGCCGTCAGCAGGTCGGTGCTGTTGTCGACCGAGAACCGTTCGAGCCAGTCCGACGCATCCACCCGGTGGTGCGCGGCCCGCTGGACCGCGTCCGCGATCGCGGTCGGGGAGTCCAGGTAGACGAGCTCACCGGTCACCCCCGGGACCAGGGCGTCGGCGACCCCGAGCGCAGTGGACATCGCGACGGACGGAATCCCCGCGGCAGCCGCCTCGACCAGGACGTTCCCGAACCCCTCGCACGTCGACGGGAGGAGCATCACCGAGGAGGGCGGCGCGGCGGTCGTCCAGTCGTCGACCCAGCCGACGATCTCGATGGGCACGCCCGCCCGGGCGGCCGCCGCCTCCAGGGCGGCGCGCATCGGCCCGAGGCCGAAGACGACGATCTTCACGCGCTGCCCGCGCCGGACCAGCTCCTCGGCGACGTCGACCGCGAGGAGCGGGCGCTTCTCAGGCACGAGCCGGGAGGGCAGGACGATCGAGATGTCGTGGGCCGGCTCCGCCGGCTGCGGGACGACCGTCCGGGTGGCGTCCACCGCGGGGTTCGGCACGACGTGGACACGGCCGGGATCGAGGTTGAACGACGAGATCAGGTCGGCGGCGACCGGGTGGGAGATCGCGACCGCGGCGTCGGCGAGGCGGTAGAGCCGGCGCGCCACCGACAGCTGCAGGCGCTGGCTGCGGCCCTGCCGCTTGAGCAGCATCGAGGGGACGCTGCGCTCCGAGAGGACGACCGGGGGCCGGCGGCGGATCGACCGCACGGCGGTCAGGGTCAGCAGGGACGGGTAGGTCTGCATCGCCAGGCAGACGTCGAACTTCCCGTCCTCCAGCTCACGACGAAGGCGCCGGACCTTCGTCCAGTGCCCGTCACCCTTCGCGGCCAGCTCCACGAGCCGCGCGCCGTGGAGCTCCCACTCGTGCACGGGCTGGCCGTACTGCGCCGACTCCGTCGCGTTCGGGGCGTCCGTACCGAAGAGCGTGACCTCATGCCCGCGCTTGCCCAGGCGCGCGATCCACGTCTGAACCACGCGCTCAGCCCCACCCCGGTCGGTGGAGTGCGTGACGACCGCTACCTTCAAGTGCTTCCCCCATGTCGCGCGCGAGTCGACTCGCGAGGCTCGGCGCTGCCCGGCAGTGCCCGCTCGACGCCCGGGCACGGGGACGTCGGACGGGTCAGTGGAGACAGTGGAGACATTGTGCAGACGAGGCTACCCGTCCCGTTCTTGCACCGTGAACCGGCCGCCGTCTCGAGGTCCGAAGACGTCCACGGTCTCCAGCCCGCTCGAGCGGTTGTAGGTGTGCAGGCCGGACAGCGGCCGAGCGGGGCGCAGCGCGCCGACCACGGTCTGCGCGAACCCGCCGGCGTCGAGCCGGTCGACCACCGCGAAACCGAGCCCCGCGCCGTAGCGTCCTACGCAGTCCTGCACCGGCCGGACCAGGCGTTCTCCCCAGGCGAACGGGGTCCCCGCGGGCCGGGCGGATGCGACGTCGACCATGACGGGGTTCCCCGGCACAGGCTGCCACGGGCCCTCGAGGTGCGGTGCCGTCCAGATCGCCAGCGCGTCCCAGCTGGAGGTCCACTCCTGCCGGGGCGATGCGAGCAGGTACCACCCGTCCGCGCGGCGCACCACCGTCGCGTCCACGACGTCGACATCGTCGACCAGGACCGCTGCGCGCTCCCAGCGGTCCGGGAACGACACGGCGCGCCAGAGCTCGACGGCCCGCCTGCGCGCCGACTCCGGAACCAGGTAGACGACGCCTTCGTGCTCGAGGAGGAACGGGAAGGACAGGTGGCAGTCGGCCTCGAGCACGACCCGGGGCCGCGACGGCCGCCCGTCGGCCCCGACCTCGGCGACGGACAGGACCCCGCGCTCGGTCGCGAACGGGAACTCCTCGACGAAGAGGAAGTCACGCCCGTCGCGCCGCCACAGGAAGGGGTCGGCGTAGAACCTCAGGCCGTCGTCGGGCAGCCGGTCGAACGTCGCCCCGCAGAGCTGCGGCAACCGCCCGTCGGTACCCGCCGGAAGCCGGCGCAGCCCCGTCGACCAGCGGGGAGCGAGCCGGAGGTGTTGCCGGATCTTCGCCGCCACCCGCTGGGCGAACATCCCCGCGGCGAACGACGCCGGGGCCGGACGGCGGGCCGGATCCCCCGGTCCGAGATCGGTCACGTACGCGCGGGCGTGCCGGAGGTCGGCGCCCGCCGCGAGGTCCGCAGCCGCCTGGACGAGCAGCTGGACCGCTCGGCCGAACACGGTCCCGACGCCCCGCACCGCGACGTCGGGCTCCTCGACCGCGACGCGCCAGCCCGCGATCCGCTTCTGCGTCCCGTCGACGGCGAGGTCCAGGGTCAGCACGGGCACGACGCCCGCGAGCACCGCGTCGACCGCCCCGACGTCCGGCGGCGCGTCGTTGCAGCACAGGCGCACCACCGGGACGTCGCCTGCGGGCCACCGGCCTGTGATGTCAATCACGACGTCCGGCGGGACCGCTGAACCGTCCGGGACCGGCAGGGACACGTCGTCGACCACCTCGGCCGGGTGCCCTTCCGGCACCCCGTAGACGATCTTCTCCAACCGGAAGAGCGTGTCGGGCAGCGAGGTGGCCGGGCCGCGGTCGGCGCGGGACACCCGCAGTGTCACGCCTGGCAGCGAGGCGATCCGCTCGATGGTCCGCAGGTGCCACCGGCGGACCGGACCGGCGTCGAGATGCAGTTGGACGATCACTTGTACTCGGTCCTCGCTGCCGGGGCGGACGGCCTGTCGCGGGCCGACCCTAGCGGGGGCCGCAGCTCCCGCGGACCGACGGCCCCGCGGAGGCCGCGACGGTAACGCTGCGCGGGCCGCCGCCGATCGCTACCCAGTGGCCCGGACGAGCGGCGCCATGTACTCGCGTATCCGCAGGCCGTGCACTCACCGCAAGACAGACGGTGTGCACGCGGTCGGGGGAACGCCACGACTCGACATTCCGAAGTGGGAGGACAGGCCGATGCCACGGATGACCGTAATGTCGTCCGGGGTCGGCGCGTCGCCGTGACGTCCTCCTGTCCACCCTCCGTGCCCGCGACCGTGTCGTGGAGGACCGGATGCGCCTCGCCCGCGGTGGCGAGATCGTACCGGCAGGGTGTAACGATGGCAGCGAGCCGCGTGCAGAACCGTGCGTACTGAACAGTGCCGTGCAGAACAATTGCTCTGTCTCCGGGTGAGCCACGGTCGGGCCGACAGAGAAGCGGGGGATCGTGATGGGTAGCAACAAGCCGCTCCAGTTGCTCAGGGAGCACTGGCGCATCGTCCTCGGCTGCCTCGCTCTCGGGCTGGCCGGCGCGCTGCTGGTCACGCTGGTGATGCCGAAGACGTACACGGCCACCACGACGGTCTTCGTCTCGGCGGTCCCGGGAACGGACGCGAGCGCGATCCTGGAGAGCGGGCAGCTCTCCGAGGAGAGGATGAAGTCGTACGTCGCGCTGGCGACCAGCGACCGGATCGGGCGGGAGGTCGTAGCGGATCTGGGCCTCGGCATCACGGGTCAGCAGCTGCTGCAGCACGTGTCGGTGGCCTCGCCTGCGGGAACCGTCGTCATGAACATCTCGGCCAGCGCCACCACGCCGGACCAGGCCGCCCAGATCGCGAACGGGGTCTCCACCGCCTTCGGCCGCCTCGTCTCGGATCTGGAGCGTCCCGCGAACCCGACGGGCCCACGGATCATCACCACGCAGGTCGTCGAGCCCGCCTCGCCGCCCGCGAACGCCGAATGGCCGAACCCGTGGCTCAACGTGCCGCTCGGTGCCGTTGTCGGGCTGCTCATCGGCCTCGCCGTCGCGGTCGTCCGCGAGCGGTCGGACACCTCGGTGAAGTCGGTGGAAGACCTGCGTCGCATCGCCCGGCTGCCCGTTCTCGGCCGGATCCCGCAGGAGCGCCGGCTGGGTCGCCAGCCGCTGGTCCTCCACGCGCGCCCGCTGTCACCGGCCGCCGAGGCCTTCCGGCAGCTCCGCACCAGCCTGCGATTCCTGAACGCGACCCAGCGCGTCAACGCGGTCATGCTGACGAGCCCGTTGCGCAACGAAGGCCGGACCACGATGGTCTGCAACCTGGCACTCGCGATGACACAGGTCGGGCGGCGGGTCGTGGTGGTCGACGCAGACCTGCGGCTCCCCCGGGTCGCCGAGATCCTCCAGCTGCCTGCGGCACCGGGTCTGTCCGAGGTGCTGGCGGGGCGCGCGAAGCTTCCGAACGTCGTCCGCTCGTGGGGCGGCGGCGCGTTCGACGTCGTGACGAGCGGCAGCGTCCCCACCAACCCCAGTGAGCTGCTGGACTCGCCGCGCATGGCGAACCTGATCCTGGACCTGCGGACCCGCTACGACCTCGTCCTGGTGGACGCACCGCCGCTGCTCCCCGTCACGGACGCGGTGGCGCTGACCAAGCTGATGGACGGGTCGCTGCTGCTCGCCCGGCACGGCACCACCACGGTGGAGCAGGTCCATGCCGCTCTCGGCGCGCTGGCGACCGTGTCGGCGCGGGTGCTGGGGACGGTGCTGACCGCAGCGCCCGGAACCGGTCTGCAGCACGACGTGCGGGGCGAGGACCGGGTGCCGGCCAGTCAGGCCGACGCGGTAGCGTTCCCCGTGCCGCCGCTGACCTCGGACTCGCCGGCGCTCACCTCCGCCGACCGGTCGGTCGACGACCTGGAGCTGGAGATGAACGGCGCGTCCGATCCACGGCGGCCGAGTCCGAAGCCGCGGTCGATGGACATGCCGACGGTACAGATCCCGGTCCCGGTCCCGGCTCCGGAGACCCGCTCGGCAGCGGGAAAGGATGACTCGCCGAAGTCGTCCTAGCTGCCGGTCGGCTCGATCGGTCACAAGGAAGAGTGATTGATGCCGAAGCGTCTCGGGGCGACGGTCCTGCTCGCGAGCCTGGTGGCGGCGTGCTCACCCGGTCCGTCCGCACCGGCTCCGCCGCCCGCCGAGCCGGGCACCGTCCAGCTGGACCCCGTCACGCTCTCCCTGCTGCCGGGCGAGACCGCCACCGTGTACGCGACCAAGGCAGGCGATCCCGGGTTCACGGGCTTCGCCTGGCGTCAGGACGGGCTGGACGTCCGCCCGGACGGCCACGCGGCGGAGGTGACCGCCAAGGCCCGACCCGGCTCCTACGACATCGTCGTCGATGCCGGTGCCGGTCCGGACGGCACCGTCCACGTCACCGTGCGCGCTCCCGGGCAGACAGCGGACGTCGACGCCCGCCAGGACGTCCTGTCCGAGGGCGGTGCGGTCCGCAGCGCTCGCCGCCCGACGACCGGCGGCCTGTACATCCCGGAGAGCCAGCAGACGGTGATCTCCTGGATGGGCGAGGAGGGGCACCCCTACATCGCCGCGTACGACCACACGCTCGGTACGTGGGGACAGCCCACACGGGTCGGGACCAACCCGGATCCGGACTACCACAACTATCCGGTCCTCGTGGAGACCGCCGACGGCCATCTGCTCGCGGCGTACGGCGCGCACGACACCCCGCTGCGGATCGCGCGCTCGGAGAAGCCCGGGACCGTCGAGGGCGACTGGACGAGCACCACCGTGACCGCGGCCCCGGCCTCGAGCTACCCGTTCCCGTTCCGGGCCGCGGACGGCCGGATCTTCATCTTCTACCGGGAGACCCTCGACCGGATCGACAGCCAGTATCTCGACGACGACCGGCCACTGCGCTACGTGGTCTCGGCCGACAACGGGCTCACGTGGCGGAACAGCAACGAACTGACCGACGACTTCTTCGCCCTGGGGTCGGTGGACCGGATCGACAACATGGACGAGATCTACGTCGGGCAGGTCCGCTACCTGCCGGCCACGGCCACCAGGCGGGAGCGGGTCCTCATCTCCTGGACCCTTGCGGGCGGGGGTCCCGACGACAACAAGCACGACCGCTACCACCGCAACATGTACGTCAGCTACTTCCGGCCGTACGACCTGCACTTCGAGAGCGTCGCCGGTAAGGACCTGGGGACCCAGCTGGCGAACGACGAGATGGAAGCCGACTGCAAGGTCCTCGACACCGGTGAGCCGAGGTTCGCGATGGACTCGGACGGCTTCGACACCCATGACGTCGACTACGTCTCGGTCGTCGACGAGCGCGCGGACGGCAAGCCGGTGGTGATGTTCACCATGTTCGACGGCAAGAACCTGATCACTCACTACGACGTCTGGACCGGCACGGCCTGGCTGGACAAGACCGGCGACTTCGGCCAGCCGACGGACATGGAACTGCGCGGCAGCGTGCTGCAGGCCTACGTCTCGGACCCGGGCCAGTACGAGTCGTGGGTGATGACGGGCGACGACGAGACGTTCGAGCCCGGAGTCGTGCACCGGTACAACGAGAGCAAGGCGGGGAACAGGATCGAGACGCTCATCGAGAACTACCGCCAGCCGCTGCAGTTCATCAGCGGGGGGCGGGGCTTCGAAGGTGTGAGCGACGCGAGCCCGGAACTCGACGTCGGCACGATCGGTGTCCCCTGAGCTTGATCATCAAGCTGTGCGTCACCGTGGCCCCGCCCGCGAACCGCGTCAGTTCACGTTGCCGGTCAACATCACGTCGTCGGGTTGTCCCGCGGGAAGGATCTGCATCGTCGAGGTGACCGCCGGGCCGGTCGCGGTCGACATCGTCGGAGGCGAGGTGTACACGGCCATGCCGTCGTGCCAGACCACCATCGGCCCGTGGTTGGTCCCCTTCCGGTACATCCCGATCTTCAGGTACGCCTTGGGCGTGGTCATGTTCGCGGACCTCGGTGAGATCTTGGGAAGGACCAGCTGCCCGTCGCGGTGTACTTCTTCGAAGGCCGTGCCGGGATCGTTCGAGAACTTCACGTGCAGCATGTACTGATGCCACATCCCCCGGTCCAGAATGCCGATCGGGAACAGTTCCCTGTCGCCCACCTGCAGGTAGAGCTTGTCGTCACCGTTGTTGCCGCACTGCAGGTTCAGGGCAGGTGACCCGTCCGCCGCCGAGTGGTCCGCGTTCGCCGTGTGCCACTGCATCGGATCGCACCAACCGTCGGCGGGCACCGGGAACGACTTGTCGAACATCATCGAGAACGAGTACCAGCGCTCGTCCCCGTCGCTCACGTCCGTCCAGTTCGGCGCCTTCGCCTCGGACCGCTCACCCGAGTCGACCGGGGTGTCCCCGTCCCGGACCTCGAACCGCCCCGCCGTGGCGTGGCCCGCTCCGCCGTCGAGCACCTGCAGGCTGTAGGAGCGAGCCGTCTCGAGCTCCCACTGCGACGTGTTGCGTGTGTCGAAGTCACCGCGCCACTCCATGGTGCCCCCCGAGAGCGTCACGGGACCCGACGGGGAGGCACCTGCGATCGCGCCGCCACCTGTGGACGGAGTGCTCGACCGGGAAGGCTGCGACGAACCGTCCGCCGTGGAGCCGCTCGACGAGGAGCCGGCCGGGCTGTCGTCCGACGTCGAGCCGCCCGACGAGGTACCGGAGGAACCGCCCGAGCTCGGTTCGCCCTCGCGGGGCTTCCCGGCGCCGCGCTCCGAGGAGCCAGCCGCTGCCGAACCGGCGCTCTGCGATGTGCCAGTGGGGGCCTCCGCGGATCGCGCGTCCGGCTCGACGGTCACGGAGGCGACGGCCGCGCTCGTGAAGCCTGCGGGTGATGAGCGGGAACCGGTCGGCGGGGACGGCTGCACCACCGAGACGCGCCCTCCGCCGTCCTGTTCGGTGATCGAGCAGCCCGGGCCGTTCAGGAGCCGGCCCAGGACGTCGCCGCCCGTGCCGACCAGGTGGTGGTCGATCGCGGTGCACGGGACCGGGTTCGTCGCCGACGGCGCGGCCGCCGCGACCGACTGAGGCATCAGGACACCGCTCCCCACCACGACGGCGACGGTCAGCGGCCGCCAGACGCCACGCATGTGCATGAGTCGTGCCCCCCGCGTACAGATCGACCGGCCGGCGGGCCGACCCGTGTCCATCACTCAATCGTGCTGACCGGCGGCCCGCCCCGACAGACCCGATGCGTGGGGCCCGAGACCGCCGCATACGAGGTGGCGGCCGTCCGCTCAGCGCCATACCCGACCCCTCGATCCCCCGACATGCCACGAGTGGTCGGCTCTCCTCGGGGCACGCACCGACTATGGCACACGCAACCGATCCACGGACCCGAACTCCACAAAATGAGTGACGCCCGGTCGTAGGCGTTTACCGCGGTCCGCAACACATAGTCCACAGGGGGACGGCTGCGCTCAACAACGGCGCAGAGTGCTCATGTTGCGCGATCATGCCGGTGCGGCAAGTTTACCCGCGATTGACACCCGGCCGCGCTCTGATCAATTCAGCGCCCCGGTTCACGACGCCGAACGCTCGGGGCCGCGAGCGCGCAGGAGGGATTTCCCGCGCGGTTCACGCCGGCCGGGGTAGAACGTCGGCTTCGGAGGCACACGGCTTGCCGCCGCTGGAGATCCTTGCCGCCGCCACAGCCGCCGCCCGGCCCGTGCGGCAAGCCTCCCCGCCATCCGCACGGCAAAGACTTCCGCGGGGAGCACGTCGTCCGCGCTCCACCAACCCGTCTCGTCGACATTCCGAATCGAACGGTACCAATCGCGCGGCGCGAGGCCGGCCTGCCGATATCTACCCAGACCCGCGATCAGGTCCATGTGCTCGACAAGGAAGGAGCGGCCGTCAGCCGGATGTCCGGATGGTACCTGCCGCCCGGACAGGTCCAGGTGCTGAGCACGCACCACGTCCACATCATGCTCATCGACGAACAATCGGAACTGCGCGCCGACGCGTGGATTGAAGTCCAGCAGCTTGTAGAGGCCGTCCCGCCGGTCGAGGCGCCAGTCCATGTCCATGATCCCTCGATAACCAAGCTCCTTGAACAGCGCCTGAGCTTGATCCAGAAGGCATTGGTTGTGACGGACGCGAGCCAGGGACGTCATACCGGCGAACGCCGGGAATGAGCGGATCTTCACACCGCTGTATGCCGCGAGTGCCTCCGAGCTCTCATTGCAGTAGCCGTGGACGATCCAGTCTTCGCCGTCGGAGATGAATTCCTGCAGCAGAATGCCGGTGCACCCGATGTCCTGGCCACTAAGCCGGTCCCAGAGCGAGTCGAGCTCGTTGGCGTTCCTCAGGATGCTCGTCGACGCGAGCCCCGTGCCGACGAGGTTCCAGGGCTCGCTCGCTTTCGCGACGACCGGGAAGCCCACCTCTGCGCAGAAGCCGGCCGCCGCCGAGCGGTCGGCGGGCAGAGCGATGCGGGGCGTCGGTACGCCGACCTCCGCGCACGTGCGGGCGAGGCCGAGCTTGCTGGCGACCGCTCTGGCGACCTCGGGAGCCTGATCCGGGATGCGACAGAACGGCAGCAGGCGCTGCGCGTGCTCCGCGAGGAAGATCGCCGTCCGGTCGTCGGTAGGGATGACGACCGGACGGTCCCCGATGTGCGCAGCGATCTCGATGAAGCCGTCGAGCAGGGCGTCGGCGCTCAGGCCGTCGTTCGGCCATGCATACATTCCGGACAGCCACCGGGAGTATGCAGCCGGTACATGACGATCCTCGGTGATCGCGAAAACCCGGACGCCGGCGCGCCCGAGACTCCGGATGGCCCCGACACCGCCATGATGGAGGGGATAGTGCCCTGTCTTGGCGATCAGGGCTGGAACGTCGCTGTCGAGGTTCAGCTCCACGCATCCGCCTCTTACGCTGGTCTACTGGCGTCGTCCTGCAGCGAAGCCGGCGCGGGTTGGGCCTTCCCCACCCGCCGAGCAACCTGTTTGCCCACCCGGCGGGCGGCGAAGTCCGCGCCGAAGACGAAACGCTGGACGGGGCCGAAGGTGTGCGCTGCGGACAATCCCACGAAGTACAGCCCGGGAACGGACGACTCGAACGCCGCGTTGAGAACCGGGGTCGTGCCGGACTGCCGGACGCGTGCGACCAGCTCCCGGTCCAGGAACGGGATGCGGTTCACGTCGACCCGGTAGCCCGTTCCGGCAATGACGTGTTCGGTCGTGACGGTCTCGGACGCTCCGGCACGGACGACGTCCAACTGCAACCTGTCACCGTGCGAGGTCGCGGAGCGGACGGCGGTGTGCAGGCTGACCGGCACCTTGCCGAGCACGCGCGGACGGAGCCACCAGGCCCCTGCCGGCCCCAGCGCCCGCTTGACGATCTCTTCCCTCAGCGCTCGAGGCAGAGGGCGGAAGAACTGCGGCGCATTCGAGTAGAACAGCGACTTCCAGCCCGGCCCCAGCCCGGACTCGGGAGCGCGCAGGCGCATCCGAAGCGTTCTCTCGACCGGGTCGCCGTTCCACGCCAGCTTCTCTTCGCGGACCAGGATGCTGACGTCAGCACCCGCTTCGTGGAGGAGAGCGGAGGTCTCCAGGGCGGATTGACCGGCGCCGATCACGGTCACGGTACGACCGGCGAAGGACTCGAAGCCACGGTGGTCCATGACGTGCGACACCAGGTCCTTCGAGATTCCTCGCAGGACCGGTGGGGTGTGGGCGAAGTACGTGTGCCCGACGGCCATGACCACCTGGGCGGCCACCACGGTCTCACCCGTGCTCAGCCGAATCTCGAAATGATCGCCGACCTGCCGCAGGTCGATCACGTCATGCGGTTCGACGTTGTCGACGAGCGTCTTCTGGAACCATTGTGCGTAGTCGGTGAACGTGCCGATCGGAACGGGCCAGTCGACGTCCTGATAATCCCGCCCATGCGCTTTGCAGAACGCAGCGAGCGTGTGGTCGCCCGTCCCGTCGGACAAACTGGACGCAAACCCGACCGACTTCAAGAACATCTTTTCAGGCATGTTCTCGAGCCACGAGCGCATCGGCCTGCCGAAGATCCGGTACTCGACACCGAGCGTGCGCAGGTTGGCGGCAACCGAAAGGCCGTACGGCCCGGCTCCGACGATTGCCACAGGGACGGACGGGGAAGGATTCAACTTGGCCTCACTCGTGGGAACTCTTTTTCCGAGCAGATACAGCGCATTATCACCGATCAAGTGGACATGTCGGGGCCAGGTCGTGTCTGCCGATCCGAGCTCGACCTCGGTGCCAGAAAGGCCATTTTGTCCGTTTCTGAGCGTCGGCCAAGATACACCGGCAGGGGTCATGGGATCAGTTCTCTTGAGCCGCCGAGGTATCGAGGGGTGTGTCCGAGCCATGATATGGGTCAATCGGACCGGCCCGCCTTTCGGCCCGCGGGCGCGGCGGCAGCAGCACCGGCCGAGGCTCGCAAGTTGAGCCGAACGCAGCATCAGACGATGCCGGCAACTCATCCGAACGGATGCTCGACGCTCCGCCGGACACCAGCGCCAGGCCCCCTGTGTGATCGACTTCGCATCGACTCGACCCGTCCTGGTCGAACCGCGGTGCCACCCCGCGGCGGGCCCGGTGCCATCCTGTCGGTGATGGAGCACAACGTGACCCGGACTTCGACATGATCTGGCTACTGACCGGCGGTGCCGGCTACATCGGTGCCCACGTGGCACGGGCTCTGGTGGCGGCGGGAGACGACGTCGTCGTGGTGGACGACCTGTCGAGCGGTCTGACCGAGCGCATCGCCTCGTTGCCCCTGGTCCGCGCGGACCTGACGGAGGGCCCCGACCCGCTCGCGGCCGCGATGACGGCACACGGTGTCACCGGTGTCGTGCATCTGGCGGCGAAGAAGTCCGTCGCCGAGTCCGTGCAGCGGCCCGTCCACTACTACGAGCAGAACGTCGGCGGCACGGCAGCCCTGCTCCGGGCGGCGGCGACGGCGGGGGTGCGGCACGTCCTCTACTCGTCGACCGCGGCGGTGTACGGCGAGTCCACGGAAGAACTGGTCGACGAGACATCCCCCACAGCGCCCTCGAACCCGTATGGCGAGTCGAAGCTGGCCGCGGAGTGGCTGATCCGCTCCGCGGCCGCCGCCCACGGGATGAGCTGGGCCTCGCTCCGCTACTTCAACGTCGCCGGCGCCGCGGACTCCGTCCTCGCGGACCGGGGCCGGTCCAACCTCCTGCCGATCGTGCTGCGTGCTGCCGATCGGGAGGAGCCGGTGGAGATCTTCGGCGGGGACTGGCCGACGCCGGACGGTACGTGCATCCGTGACTACGTGCACGTCGAGGACCTCGCCGACGCGCACGTGGCGATGGCGGAGTCGCTCCGCACCGGGTCCGTGCGGTCCGGGGTGTTCAACGTCGGCCGCGGGGACGGCGTGAGCGTCCTGCAGATGCTCGACGCCGTGCATCGGGTGACAGGGCGCCCGGTCCGGCGCCGCGTCGTGGACCGGCGGCCGGGCGACCCGGCACGGGTGGTGGCCGATCCGTCCGCGATCGCCGCGGCGATCGGCTGGCGGGCGAAGCGGGATGTCGACGACATCGTCGGGAGCGCGTGGAAGGCCTACCGGCCCGGCACATGAGCGTGTCCGGACTCATCACTCGAGCGCTACCCGGGGACGCCGAGTCAGGCACAATGGAGGTGTCGGGTGCATCGGCCCGGCAGGCGCGCGATGTGGCGAAGGGCAGGATCCCCGATGGGTGATCGCACCTCGCGGCGCCCGGCTCGCGAACGCTCGCGGCTCGGCCCGCAGGTCCTGACTCCACCGGTGGGGATGGCCGCTGTGCCGGACGAGGTCCGGGCGACCCCCTCCCCCCGTGCCCCCGAGCCGGTTCGGGAGCCGGCCGTGACCTCACCGCCTCCAGACTCGACGACGGGGGGCAGCCGCTGCCTCTGTGGTCATCCGAAGCAGGCGCACGACCACTACCGCGCCGGTACGGACTGCGGGATATGCGGTAGGTCGACATGCGCGTCCTACCGCGTCCAGGGCGGCACTCTCCGCCGCCTGCTGCG
>JAEUJO010000159.1 GCA_016794615.1 Pseudonocardia sp.
GACGCGGACGGGCACCGCCGCCCGCGCGCCCGGCGTCTACCCTGGAACCCCGGCACACCGACGGGACGGCGAGGATATTCGTGAACGCAGAACCGCCCACGACGTACCTCGACCACGCCGCCACCACGCCGATGCTGCCCGAGGCCGTGGTGGTGATGGCCGAGGCGCTGACGCGCACGGGCAACGCCTCGTCGCTGCACTCCGCGGGCCGCCGGTCGCGCCGCCTCGTCGAGGAGTCGCGTGAGCGGATCGCCGCGGCGGTCGGCGCGCGGCCGTCCGAGGTGGTGCTGACCACCGGTGGCACCGAGAGCGACAACCTGGCCGTCAAGGGCCTGTTCTGGGCGCGGCGGGCGGCCGACCCGCGCCGCACCCGCGTGCTCGTCTCCGGGATCGAGCACCACGCCGTCCTGGAGTCGGCCGAGTGGCTCGCCGAGCACGAGGGTGCGGAGCTCGTCCCGCTGCCGGTCGACCGGCTGGGTCGGGTGCAGCCTGCGGCCCTGCGCTCCGCGCTCGCGGACGCCCCGGAACGTGCGGCGATGGTGTCGGTGATGTGGGCGAACAACGAGGTCGGCACCGTCAACCCGGTGCGCGAGCTCGCCGAGGTCGCCCACGAGCACGGGGTGCCCCTGCACACCGACGCCGTGCAGGCCGTCGGGATCCTGCCCGTCGACTTCACCGCCTCCGGTGCGGACGCGCTCACCCTGACCGGTCACAAGCTCGGCGGGCCGTACGGCGCAGGCGCGCTGCTGCTGCGGCGCGAGGCCGCGCTCATGGCGCTGCTGCACGGGGGTGGGCAGGAGCGTGACGTCCGGTCCGGCACGTTGGACACCCCCGCGATCGTCGCGCTCGCCACCGCCGTCGAGATCTCGGTGGCCGATGCCCCGCGCCGGGCCGGGATGCTCACCGGCCTGCGCGACGACCTCGTCGGCAAGCTGCTGGCCACCGTGCCGGACGCACTGCTGAACGGCGACCCCGGAACCGGGACGGTCGACGGCGGCCCGTCGCGACTGCCGGGCAACGCACACCTGTCGTTCCCCGGCTGTGAGGGCGACAGCCTGCTGATGCTGCTGGACGCGCACGGCATCGAGTGCTCGACCGGCTCGGCGTGTACCGCCGGGGTGGCCCAGCCCAGCCACGTGCTGCTGGCGATGGGAGCGGACGAGGCGACGGCGCGGGGCTCGCTGCGCTTCTCGCTCGGGCACACCTCCACCTCGGACGACGTCGACGCGGTGGCCGCGGTGATCGGCACGGTCGTCGAGCGGGCGCGGCGGGCGGGGCAGCCGCAGGTGCTGCGTTCATGAGGGTTCTCGCCGCGATGAGCGGCGGCGTCGACTCCGCCGTCGCCGCCGCGCGCGCCGTCGCCGCCGGGCACGACGTCGTCGGGGTGCACCTGGCGCTGTCGCGAATGCCGGCCACGCTCCGCACCGGCTCGCGCGGCTGCTGCTCGCGGGAGGACGCCGGGGACGCCCGGCGGGCCGCGGACGTGCTCGGCATCCCGTTCTACGTCTGGGACTTCGCCGCCCGGTTCACCGACGACGTCGTGGACGACTTCGTCGCCGCCTACGCGAGCGGGCAGACCCCGAACCCGTGCCTGCGATGCAACGAGAAGATCAAGTTTTCGGCGCTGCTGGACCGGGCGCTGGCGCTGGGCTTCGACGCGGTCTGCACCGGGCACTATGCGCAGCTGCACCAGGGCGTGCTCCGGCGCGCGGTCGACCCGGACAAGGACCAGTCGTACGTGCTGGCGGTGCTGACCGCCGAGCAGCTGCGGCACGCGATGTTCCCGCTGGGTGACACGCCCAAGCCGGCGGTGCGGGCGGAGGCGGCGGCCCGCGGGCTCCGGGTGGCCGACAAGCCCGACAGCCACGACATCTGCTTCATCCCCTCCGGCGACACCCGCGGCTTCCTCGCCGCCCACCTCGGCGCCCGCCCGGGGACGGTGGTCGACGCCGGGTCGGGCGAGGTGCTGGCCCACCACGACGGCGTCCACGGGTTCACCGTCGGTCAGCGGCGCGGCCTGGGGCTGGGGCGGCCTGCTGCGGACGGGCGGCCCCGCTACGTCCTGGGCATCGAGCCGGTGAGCGGCACCGTGCGCGTCGGGCCGGCCGAGGCGCTGGACGTGCAGATCGTCGAGGCGCGCGGCGCCGTGTGGACCGGCGGCGCCGCGCCTTCCGACCCCGTCGTGTGCACGGTGCAGGTACGGGCGCACGGCGGTCTGGCGCGCGCGACGGCGTACCCGTCCGGCGGCGACCTGCGCGTCGAGCTGGGCGAACCCCTGCGCGGTGTCGCGCCGGGCCAGGCGGTGGCACTGTACCGGCCGGACCCGGCGGGCGACGTCGTCCTGGGCAGCGCGACGATCACCGCGACCTGCTGATCGCGCGGAGCCGGCGGGTCGGGCCGAGATGATCCCGCGGCCGGCCCGCCGCCCTAG
>JAEUJO010000184.1 GCA_016794615.1 Pseudonocardia sp.
CACCCACGATGGGGGAGCCCGGCGTTTCTGCTGGTCAGCAGCGCGGAGGATGCGGGATTCGAACCCGCGAGGGCGTGAACCCAACACGCTTTCCAAGCGTGCGCCATAGGCCTCTAGGCGAATCCTCCGCGTCGGAGCTTAGCCTCCTCGCCGCGGCCGCCGGCCACCGGTCTATGCTCTGAAGCGGGCCCCGCGCGGCGTCCATCCTGTGAACTCCCCCAGGGCCGGAAGGCAGCAAGGGTCAACGGGCTCTGGCGGGTGCGCGGGGTCCGCCTACTTCGTGGGTACCGCCCCACCGCAGGCTCCGCGGTCGGTAGCCTCGCGTCGTGGCGCTGGCTCTGTACCGGAAGTACCGTCCGGCGCGGTTCGCCGACGTCGTCGGGCAGGAGCACGTCACCGGGCCGTTGCGCATCGCGCTCGAGGCCGGCCGGATCAACCACGCGTACCTGTTCTCCGGGCCCCGGGGCTGCGGCAAGACGTCGTCGGCGCGGATCCTCGCCCGCTCGCTGAACTGCGTGCAGGGGCCGACACCGGACCCGTGCGGCGTCTGCGCCTCGTGTGTCGCGCTGGCGCCGGAGGGGCCGGGCAACATCGACGTCGTCGAGCTGGACGCGGCGTCGCACGGCGGTGTCGACGACGCCCGCGAGCTGCGCGACCGGGCCTTCTACGCGCCGGCCGAGTCCCGCTACCGGGTGTTCATCGTCGACGAGGCGCACATGGTCACGACGCAGGGCTTCAACGCCCTGCTGAAGATCGTCGAGGAGCCGCCGGACCACCTCGTCTTCGTGTTCGCCACCACCGAGCCGGAGAAGGTGCTGTCGACGATCCGGTCGCGCACGCACCACTACCCGTTCCGGCTGATCCCGCCGGGCACCCTGCGCAGCCTGCTGGAGCGGATCTGCGCCGAGGAGAGCGCGGTCGTCGCGCCGTCGGTGTTCCCGCTCGTCCTGCGCGCGGGCGGCGGGTCGGCCCGCGACACGCTGTCGGTGCTCGACCAGCTCCTCGCCGGCGCCGGGCCGGAGGGGGTCACCTACGAGCGGGCGGTGGCGCTGCTCGGCGTCACGGACGTCGCGCTGATCGACGACGTCGTGGACGCGCTGGCGGCGGGCGACCGTGCAGCCGTGTTCGAGACCGTCGACCGGCTCGTCGAGGCCGGGCTGGACCCACGCCGGTTCTGCGCGGACCTGCTGCAGCGGCTGCGCGACCTGACACTCGTCCAGGCGATCCCGGACGCCGCGCAGCGCGGCCTCGTCGACGTCGGTGCGGACGAGGTCGAGCGCATGGTGGAGCAGGCGGCCCGGTTGGGCCCCGCGACGCTGGTGCGCTACGGCGAGATCCTGCACGCGGGCCTGATCGAGATGCGCGGAGCGACGGTGCCGCGCCTGCTGCTGGAGCTGCTGTGCGCACGGATGTTGCTGCCTGCGGCGTCGACGGGGGAGCCCGCGCTGCTGGAGCGGCTCGAACGGATCGAGCGCCGCACCTCGATCGCGCCCGCACCGGTGCCGCACGGGGAGAGCGCGGCGGCCCCTCCGCCGGGGCCGGACGCGACGCAGTCGGGTGCGGCCCGGCGGACGTTCGTGCGCTCCGGACGGGCCGGAAGCGAGCCGTCGCCGGAGGGGAAGACGGCTCCCGCCCCGGGGACGGACGTCGCGGGAGCGGCCGGACCACCGCATCCCGGCGAGCCGGCAGATCCAGCAGCGGCGGACCGGGCCGCTGCCGGCCCGGGGGAGCGCCCCGAGCCCGGCCGCGCGGCCGTCGGTGAGGCCCCGAACGCCGCTGCGGTGAAGCGGGCCGGGCCGATCCCTCCCCGCGCCGACCCCGCGCCCGACATCGGCGAGGAACCCCCCGGGCCGGCGGCGGTGTCCGCCGACGACCGGGCGCCTGCTCCGCCGAGCCCGCTCGACGCCGCTGCCGTCCGGCGGGTCTGGTCGGAGATCCTCGCCACCGCCAAGCAGCGCAGCCGCAGCACCGGAGCGCTGATGGTCAACGCGACCGTCCGCGCCGTCGACGGCGATGTCCTCGTGCTCACGATCGGCTCCGAGCCGCTCGCCCGCCGCCTGTCGGAGCAGCGCAACACCGACGTCATCGCCGACGCCCTGCACGCCGTGCTCGGAGTGCGCTGGCGGGTGCGCTGCGACCACGGCGATGCCGCGCCGCCCTCGACGCGACCTGCGGCGACCCGTTCCCCGGCCCCGCCGCAGCGGCCGTCCCGGTCGGCGCCGTCGCGTCCTGCGCCCACCCGCCGCTCGGCCCCCGACACCGGCGAGCCGCTCCCGCCGGAGCCACCGGACGAGGAGATCCCGCCGGAGGATGAGGAGGCGATGATGGCCGAAGCCGCCGCGGACGCCGCCGCCCCGACCGTCCGCCGAGATCCCGAGGAGGTCGCGATCGAGCTGTTGAGCGCGCAGCTCGGCGCGACGGCCATCGAGCGCCGGTGATCCCTGTGATCCGCCTGACCGTTGCGACACGGTTGTCACCACCGCACTGAGGTGACGCTCGCGGTCCAGGAAGGCGGTCACGGTCCCAGGTACCGGAGGATCCCGTCCGCGATCGCCGCTGCGTAGCGGTCCCGGCCCGCCGCCGACGTCACGACCGCCGCCTCGGCGGCACTGCGCATGTTCGCGCACTCGACCAGCGCGGTCGGGCGGGTGGCGAGGTTCAGCCCGGCGAGGTCGGTACGCGGGGAGAGGCCGTCGCGGCCGATGTAGGTCGAGCGGGGGAACCCGGCGGCGCTCAGGCTGTCGCGCAGGTCCGTGGCCAGCGTGCGGGCCGGCCCGCGTTGGGCCGCGTTGAGCGGCGGGTCGGAGTACGCCACGTGGAATCCCGTTCCCGACGGGGCGGCGCCGTCGGCGTGGATCGACACGACGGCGTCGGCGCCGGCCTGGTCACCGGCGCGCCCGCGCTCGTCGACGCAGGGGCCCACGCCGCGGTCGTCGGTACGGGTCAGCACGACACGGACGCCGCGCGCGCTCAGACGTTGCTCCACGCGCTGCGCGACGTCGAAGGTGAAGGCGTGCTCGGCATACCCGGCGTCCGTCGACGTCCCCGTCGTGTTGCAGGCCTTCGTGCCTCCGCGGCCGTCGGGAACCTGGCGGTTGATCACCGCGGGGGCACCGGCGTTGCCTCCGTTGTGGCCGGGGTCGAGGACGACGACGCGGGCGCTCGCGGCGGCGGAAACCGTCGTCGACGGGCTCGGGGACCCGGGTGCGGCGCTCGTCGGCCCGGCCACTGTGGTCGGGACGGCAGGAGCCACGGAGGGCGTGGCCGGGGGTGTCGGCGAGCACGCGGCCAGGGCGAGTACCGCGACGACGGTGCCGGGCCGGAGGAGGGAGCGCAGCTGGGCGGGCACGCCGCGAAGCCTGCCACCAGCCCCACCTGCCCGATCTCCACCGTGCTCCGCTGCGGCGTCGGCTCTGGAGGACCCGCGTTAGGCTGGCAGAAGGCAGACCCGCGCGGATGCGGGTGACGACGCGAGGAGACCGCGAGTGCAACCGGGCCAGCCCGACCTGCAGATGATCATGCAGCAGGCGCAGAAGATGCAGGAGCAGCTCATCGCGGCGCAGGCCGAACTCGCCTCCTCCGAGGTGACCGGGCAGGCCGGCAACGGCCTGGTGCAGGTGACCATGACCGCCGCAGGCGAGGTGCTCGCCGTGCGGATCGATCCGCAGGTCGTCGACCCCGACGACGTCGACACCCTGCAGGACCTGGTGGTCGGTGCGCTGCAGGACGCCGCGCGGGCGGCGCAGCAGCTGCAGGCGGAGAAGATGGGCCCGCTGGCCGGTGGGCTCGGCGGTGACGCAGGCGGCCTCGGCCTGCCCGGGTTCTAACGGGGCCTTCGAGTGTTCGAAGGCCCCGTCCAGGACCTGATCGACGAGCTGGGCCGGCTGCCCGGGGTCGGGCCGAAGAGCGCGCAGCGCATCGCCTTCCACCTGCTGGCGGCGGACCCGGCCGACGTGTCGCGACTGCAGGACGTTCTGCAGAAGGTGAAGCAGGGCGTGCGGTTCTGCGAGGTGTGCGGCAACGTCTCTGCGGCGCAGCGGTGCCGCTACTGCTCCGACGCTCGGCGTGACCCCACGATCGTCTGCGTCGTGGAGGAGCCGAAGGACGTGCTCGCGGTGGAGCGAACCCGTGAGTTCAAGGGCCGCTACCACGTCCTCGGTGGTGCGCTGGACCCGCTGGCCGGCGTCGGGCCCGACTCGCTGCGCATCCGTGAGCTGCTCGCCCGGCTGGGCGGAACGGGGCCTGCGGCCGACGAGGCCGACATCGCGGAGGTCATCATCGCCACGGACCCCAACACCGAGGGGGAGGCGACGGCCACCTATCTGGTGCGCCTGCTGCGCGACTTCCCCGGCCTGTCGGTCACGCGTCCCGCCTCGGGCCTCCCGATGGGCGGGGACCTCGAGTTCGCCGACGAACTGACGCTGGGCCGGGCCCTCTCCGGCCGCCGGGCGTTGTAGCTCCTGCCCGGCGACCGGGGAACCGCAGTGATCGATCAGAAGCCCGGGAAGCGGTCCCGGGCCGTGGTGAGGCGCTCCTCGCGCCGGCGCTGTTCCCAGTCCGCCCGGCGATCCCGGGCGATCCCGCGCCACGTGCCGGCCTGCGCGGCATCGACGATGCCGACGAGGACGGCCAGGAAGATCAGTGCAACGAGCCCGACGGCCAGAAGCGCGATCACGGTGACCACCCCCGCCCGTCGAATCGGCTACCGGTGGATGACGTCGTCGTCTTCATCCGCGTTCCCCTCGCCGTAGTCTCCTTCTCCGGCTGGTTGCCGGGAGGTCGCTGTGCCCGTGCAGTGGCGGGCAGAGGGACGGACCGAGGCGGCCCGGATCGCGGGCGCGGGTCCGATGGTGCCGACGGAGGAGTGCAGGTGACGGGGATTCACGACTGCCTCCTCTCGGGAGCCGGGGCGGAGGGGGAGCTCCGCCCGCCTCCAGGATCGCCTACGGAACGCGTCTGTGCAATTGCATACGGATGGGATTGCAGTAGAACGGACCGAACGGTCCAGTGGGCGGGGCGGAGGAGGGGTGCGCTGTGGTCGCATCTGGGCCAGCGGGTCCGCGCAGGCGGCTGGGAGCCGAGCTCCGTCGGCTGCGGACGGGCAAGGGCCTGCACCTCGACGAGGTGGCCGGCCAACTGCGGTGCTCCACGTCGAAGATATCCAGGCTGGAGACGGGGAAGGGCATCCCGAAGGCGGCCGACGTCCGTGCGCTGATCCGCATCTACGACGTCACGGGCGATGCCGAGCGCGCGATGCTCCTGCGCTTGGTGCAGGAGAGTCGCACGGAGGGCTGGTGGGCGTCGTACACGGACGGGGTCGCGCCGGAGCGCTTCTTCCTCGATGGGCCCGATCGCTATACCGCGCTCGAGACGGACGCGACGGGTCTGCGATCTTTCGACTACGGGATCCTGCACGGCCTGCTGCAGACACCGGACTACGCGCGCGCCGTGCTCTCCCTCCAGCTCCCGCACCACACCTGTCACGAGATCGACCAGCTCGTCGAGCTGCGCGAGCGGCGCCAGGAGGCGCTGCGTCGCCCCCACCCGCTGCGCCTCACCGCCGTGATCGACGAGTCGGGGCTGGTGAGGACGGTCGGCGGGCCGGATGTCATGGCCGGACAGATGCGCCACCTGTTGGAGCTGATGGAGTTTCCGAACGTGGTCGTCCGGGTGCTCCCCTTCGCATCCGGCCTGCTCCGGGCACATTTGGGGCACTTCATGATCCTCGAGATTCCGGCTGCCCTAGGATCCGACATCGTCTACGTCGAGGGTCACGCCGGGGCGACACTCCTCGAGCTTGAGTCCGATGTGGACCTGTACGCGGACGTCTTCGCCGACGCGCTCGATCGCTCCCTCGAACCGGGTGCATCGCGTGAGGTCGTTCGTCGCTGTGCCGACGACCACGCTCCCCGCGGAAGGACCTCTTCGTGACCATGTCTTCCTCTCTGATCGAGTTCAAGATCAGCAGCTACTGCAGCTACGGAAACTGCGTCGAGGTCGGCCGGTCGCCGGAGGGCACCGTCGTGGTGCGGGACACCAAGGACTGCGCGCAGGCGCCGCTGACCTTCACCGACGAGGAGTGGGTCGCGTTCGTGGCCGGCGTGAAGGCCGGGGAGTTCGACTTCGCCTGACCGGTGTCAGCCGGGCGTGCGGGTCGTCGCCACGCGGGACAGCAGGGCGCCGAGCGCGAGGGCGACGGGCAGCGCGAGCAGCGCACCGGTCAGCGGGTTGTGGGTGACGGCGCCGCCGGCGAAGCCGAGCATCACGAACATCGCGGACCACAGGGCGGCGCCGGCCGCCGATGCGGCCGCGACCGGACCCAGCCGCATCCGCAGCGCCCCGCACAGCAGCGTCGCGGCCACAACGCCGAACGGTACGAAGTACGACGGCACGATCACGGCAGGCCCGATCTGCCGGGCCCGGGACTCGATCCACTCGACGGCCCGCGCCCCGGACTCCCGGCGCTTCAGACGCCGCAGGAGCGCCGGGCCGGCGGCGCGGCCGAGCGTGTACTTCGCGAGGTCGCTGGCCAGCGAGCCGGTGGCGGCCGCGGCGACCACGAGCGGCAGGTGCAGCGCACCGATGGCCGCGTAGGAGCCGGCGCCGACGAGCAGCGGCTCGGCGGGCGCGAACGGGATGCTCGCCCACCCGAGCACGAGCAGGTACGCGGCGAGCGGGGTCACCGGGAGTCGCACCAGACCGACGCTACCCGGCGCGCGTCACTCGTCAGGGAGCACCACCACGCACGGTCGGCCGACAGTCGTCCCGGTGCAGCGTCGACACCACCGGCGTCGCCATGTGCCCCCCGGCCACATGGCGACGCCGGTGTTCCCCCGCCCTACCGGTGACCGGCGGTGACCGGCAGGGCGGCGCCGGGCCGGGCCGCCGGCGTGAGCCGGAACGACAGCTCCTCGAGCAGCGGGCGCCGCTTGGTGTTCTGGAACGCCGCGACTCGCCAGGCCCCGTCCGGCCGGCGGACGATCGTGTAGGTCTGGACCTTGCCCAGCCTCTCGGGTCGTCCGCCCTTGTAGGTGTCGCCGCTGCTGGTGAGCACCGCGGTGTCCGGGCCGTAGAACCGGACGTCGAGGATGTCGTCGGCGATCCGGGTACCGCGCAGCACCCCTGTGAACAGGGCCCGGTGACTCTCGACGATCTCGGCCCGGCCCCGGTACCGGGTGCCGAGGAAGGTCGTGTAGGTGGCGTCCGACGTGAAGAGGGCGCCGTACGCGTCGGCATCGTGGCGGGCCCAGGCGTCCTCCAGGGCGTACACCAGCAGCATGACGGCGGTCCGGTCGTCATCCATACGATCGACCCTAGGAAATGACCGGCCCAGCGGTAAGGGCCAATTCTCTCTCGTTCGAGTGGGCCACTCCGGCCTACCCTGCCCGGGTGGAGTTGCACATCAGTCTCGACGGGCCGGGGGACCTGTCCACCAGGATGTACGACCAGATCCGGGCGGCGATCGTGGCCGGGCGGGTGCAGCCGGGGCAGCGGCTGCCGTCGACCCGGGAGCTGGCACGCCGGCTGGCGGTGTCCCGGAACACCGTGGGCGTGGCCTTCGAACGGCTGCTCGCCGAGGGTTTCGTGCACGGCCGGGTCGGCGCGGGGACGTTCGTCAGCGCCACGCCCCTCCCGTACACGGACGTGCGGCCTGCGACCTCGCCGCTGCGTCCGCGTCCGGTCTGGGACCGCCTCTACGAGCCGCTGGTGATGAGCGACGTCCACGCCGCCTTCGACTTCCGACCCGGTGTCCCGGACGCCTCCCGCTTTCCCTACTCCACCTGGCGCGCGCTCCTGACCGAGCAGCTGCGGCCAGGAGCGGTCGGCTCGGCGGCCCACATCGACGCGGCAGGCGTCGGTGCGCTGCGGTCGGCGATCGCCCGGCACGTCGGTGTCTCCCGTGCGGTGCGGGCCGTGGCCGACGACGTCTTCGTCACCAGCGGCAGCCAGCAGGCGATCGACCTGATCGCTCGGGTCCTGGTCGAGCCGGGCGAGCGGGTCGCGGTGGAGGATCCCGGCTACCCGCCGGTGCGCGGGGTGTTCACCGCGCACGGAGCGCAGGTGGTGGGGGTGCCCGTCGACGCCGAGGGCCTCGTGACCGACGCTCTGCCCGACGGGGTGCGGCTGGTGTACGTGACTCCGGCGCACCAGTTCCCGCTCGGCGTGGCGATGTCGTTGCGCCGTCGCCTCGCGCTGCTCGCCTGGGCCGAGCGCACCGGCGCGGCGATCGTCGAGGACGACTACGACAGCGAGTACCGCTACGGCGGGCGGCCGTTGGAGCCGCTGCACGGCCTGGACCACACCGGTCGTGTGCTGTACGTCGGCTCGTTCTCCAAGGTGCTGCTCCCCACGCTGCGGCTCGGCTTCGTCGTCGCACCCCCACCGCTGCACGACGCGCTGCGCAAGGCCAAGCACCTCACCGACTGGCACACCCAGGTCCCGCTGCAGGCGGCCGCGGCCCGGTTCGTCGCGGACGGGCACCTCGCCCGGCACATCCGGCGCATGCGGGCGGTCTACGCCCCACGCCACCAGATGATCCAGGCCGCGCTCACCGGCCCGCTCGCGCCGCATCTCCAGGCGATCCCGTCGGCGGCCGGGCTGCACCTCACCGCACTCCTGCCGGCCGGCGGTGACGACACGGCCGTCGTCGCACGGGCGGAGGCGCGCGACGTCGCACTGCAGCCGCTGTCGCGTTTCGGGATCGGCGCCGGCGGGCCGCAGGGGCTCGTCGTCGGCTACGGCGCGATCCCGACCGACCGCATCGACGAGGGCCTCCGGCGGCTCGCCGACTGCCTGGAGAACGGACCTACCGCATAGCCCGGTTCACCGCCGACACGACGGCCTTCAGCGACGCGCTGATGATCGAGCCGTCCACGCCCACGCCCCACAGCACGGTGTCCTCCACCGCGCACTCGACGTACGCCGCCGCGCGGGCGTCGTCGCCCGCCGCCATCGCGTGCTCGTGGTAGTCGAACACCCGGACGTCGAAGCCGATCCCGGCCAGCGCGTCGACGAACGCCGCGATCGGGCCGTTGCCCGACCCCGTGATCTCGTGGACGTCGCTCTCCACCCGGACCGTCGCGACGATCTCGGTGGTGCCCTCGCCGTCCGAGGAGATCCCGTGGCGCATCAGCTTCAGCGGAGTGACGCGCTCGAGGTACTCGGTGTCGAAGACGTCCCGCATCTCCCTCGGCGAGACCTCGCCACCTGCGGAGTCGGTGACCTCCTGGATCACCTTCGAGAACTCGACCTGCAGCCGGCGCGGCAGCTCCATCTGGTGCTCGGTCTTCATGACGTAGGCGACGCCACCCTTGCCGGACTGGCTGTTCACCCGGATCACGGCCTCGTACGTCCGGCCGATGTCCTTGGGGTCCACCGGCAGGTACGGGACCTCCCACGCGTGGTCGTCGACGTCGTGGCCGGCCTCGGTGGCCGCCGCGCGCATGGCGTCGAGGCCCTTGTTGATCGCATCCTGGTGGCTGCCGGAGAACGCGGTGTAGACCAGGTCGCCGCCCCACGGGTGGCGCTCGTGGACGGGCAGCTGGTTGCAGTACTCGACGGTGCGGCGGATGTCGTCGATGTCGGAGAAGTCGATCTGCGGGTCGATGCCCTGGGTGAACAGGTTCATCCCGAGCGTCACCAGGTCCACGTTGCCGGTGCGCTCGCCGTTGCCGAACAGGCACCCCTCGATCCGGTCCGCGCCGGCCTGGTAGCCCAGCTCGGCGGCCGCGACACCGGTGCCGCGGTCGTTGTGCGGGTGCAGCGAGAGCACGATCCCGTCGCGGCGCTCCAGGTGGCGGTGCATCCACTCGATCGAGTCGGCGTAGACGTTCGGCGTGGCCATCTCGACGGTCGCCGGCAGGTTGACGATCATCGGCGACTCGGGGGTCGGCTGCCAGACCGCGGAGACGGCGTTGCAGACCTCGACGGCGTACTCCAGCTCGGTGCCGGTGTACGACTCGGGCGAGTACTGGAAGCGCCAGTCGGTGTCGGGGTACTTCTCGCTGAAGCGGGCGACGTCCTCGGCGCCACCCTCGGCGATCTTGCGGATGCCCAGGCGGTCCGACCGGAAGACGACCCGCCGCTGCAGGATCGACGTCGAGTTGTACAGGTGCACGATCGCCCGCGGTGCGCCCTCGCAGGCCTCGAACGTGCGCTCGATCAGCTCGGGGCGGGCCTGGGTGAGCACCTGGATCGTGACGTCGTCCGGGATGGAATCAGCGGTGATGATCTCGCGGACGAAGTCGAAGTCCGTCTGGCTCGCCGACGGGAAACCGACCTCGATCTCCTTGTAGCCCATGCGGACGAGGAGCTCGAACATGCGCCGCTTGCGGGCCGGGCTCATGGGGTCGATCAGGGCCTGGTTCCCGTCGCGCAGGTCCACCGCGCACCACAGCGGTGCCGTGGTGATCCGCGTGTCCGGCCAGGTGCGGTCGGGCAGGGACACGGGTTCGACCAGGTCGTGGAACGACTTGTAGCGGTGGACGGGCATCTGCGACGTACGCTGGAGGTTCCAGGCGGGCTGGCCCTGCGGGATCGGGCCGGCGGGGGTGCGCACGCGGCTGGCTGAGGGGACGGGGTGACTCACGACGAACTCCCTGGGTGTGCCGGATCAGGACGAGACCGGCGCACGCGCCACCACCGCGACGAGGGGCCGGTCAGACCCCGCCGCGGCAGCGAAGAAGCAGTCGCACCACGGGCCCGAGGGTAGCCCCACACCCCCCGCCACGGGCAAGGCGGGGGCGCGGGTACGTCACCCGACAGTGGTCGATCTGGCACGATGGCGGGCCGGTGCAGGCAGTTCGCGCAGGCGACGTGGGGAGGCTCACTGGTGACGGGAGCGACGGCCCGGGCCGCCAACGCGGTGGCCCGGGTGCTGCGCACGATCGGCTACACCATCGTCGCGGTGCTGATGCTGCACATCGTCCTGACCCTGCTGCAGGCCAACCCGGCGAATGCCGTCGCCGCGCTGATCGCCCGGCTGGCCGCCATGTTCGACCTGGGGCTGTCGAACCTCTTCCTGGTGCCGGACCCGATGTACGCCGTGCTGCTCAACTACGGTGCCGCGGTGCTGGCCTGGCTGCTGATCACGGCCGTCGTGGTACGGCTGGTGTCGAGAATCGGCTGACGGAGCCGATCGGGCGGGCCCGGTCCTGTCGGACCTGAACGGTAGAGTGACCTTCCGACCGGGCTCCCCCTGAGGAGCTGCAACGTGAACCCGGGGAGGTCGGCGGTGGCCCTCGTCGTGCAGAAGTACGGCGGATCGTCGGTCCAGGACGCCGACCGCATCAAGCGGGTCGCCGAGCGGATCGTTCGTACCCACAAGGAGAGCAACGACGTCGTCGTGGTCGTCTCCGCGATGGGCGACACCACGGACGAGCTGCTCGACCTCGCCGAGCAGGTGAGCCCGGCACCGCCCCCTCGCGAGATGGACATGCTGCTCACCGCGGGCGAGCGGATCAGCAACGCGCTGGTCGCGATGGCGATCTCCGCACTCGGCGCCAAGGCGATCTCCTTCACCGGGTCCCAGGCCGGGATGATCACGACCGCGAGGCACGGCGACGCCCGCATCGTGCAGGTCACCCCGCACCGGCTGCGAACGGCCCTGGACGAGGGCAACATCGTGCTCGTCGCCGGTTTCCAGGGGGTGAGCCAGGACAGCAAGGACGTCACGACGCTCGGCCGGGGCGGCAGCGACACCACCGCCGTCGCGCTCGCCGCCGCGCTGGGGGCCGACGTCTGCGAGATCTACACCGACGTCGACGGGATCTTCTCGGCGGATCCGCGGATCGTGGCGGACGCGCGCCTGGTGGCCGACATCACCTACGAGGAGATGCTCGAGATGGCGGCCAGCGGGGCGAAGGTCCTGCACCTGCGCGCGGTCGAGTACGCGCGCCGCTACCAGGTCCCGCTGCGCGTGCGCAGCTCGTACAACGAGAAGCCGGGCAGCCTCGTCACCGGCTCCATCCAGGAGATCCCCGTGGAAGACGCGATCATCACCGGCGTGGCGCACGACCGGTCCGAGGCCAAGATCACGGTCGTCGGTGTGCCCGACACGCCCGGGATGGCGGCACGGATCTTCCGCACGGTCGCGGATGCCGAGATCAACATCGACATGGTGCTGCAGAACGTCAGCCGGGCGGGCGAGGGGCAGACCGACATCACCTTCACGTTGCCGCGCACCGACGCCCCGCGGGCCGTGGCCGCGCTCCGCGCCGGGCAGGCCGAGATCGGCTTCGGTGACCTGCTCGCGGACGGCAACGTGGGCAAGGTGTCGCTGGTCGGGGCCGGGATGCGCAACCACCCGGGCGTCACGGCGACCTTCTGCGAGGCGCTGTCGGCGGTGGGGATCAACATCGAGACGATGAACACCTCCGAGATCCGCATCTCGGTGATCTGCCGCGAGGAGCAGCTCGACGACGCCGTCCGCGCTCTGCACGCGGCCTTCGAACTGGGCGGGGACGAGCTCGCCGTCGTGCACGCGGGAACGGGGCGCTAGTCATGAGCCGACACGGACCGGTCGTCGCGATCGTCGGGGCCACGGGTGCCGTCGGCACCACGATGATCGACATCATCGAGGCGCGCGAGAGCGTGCCGTGGAGCGAGATCCGGCTCGTGGCCTCGCCGCGCTCGGCCGGCAAGGTCATCCGGGTGCGCGGTGCGGACCTCACCGTCCAGGCGCTCGCGCCCGAGGTCTTCGACGGCGTGGACATCGCGCTCTTCGACGTGCCGGACGAGGTCAGCGCCCAGTGGGCACCCGTTGCGGCGGCGCGCGGGGCCGTGGCGGTCGACAACTCCGGCGCGTTCCGGATGGACCCGGACGTGCCGCTGGTCGTGCCCGAAGTCAACGCTGCGAGCGCGTCGGCAAGGCCCAAGGGGATCATCGCGAACCCCAACTGCACCACGCTGTCGATGATGGCGGTGCTGGGCGCGCTGCACCGCGAGTTCGCGCTCGAGTCGCTGGTCGTCGCGTCGTACCAGGCCGCGTCGGGCGCGGGGCAGCCCGGGATCGATCGGCTGCAGGCCGAGCTCGCGGCCGTTGCCGGCAAGGATGTCGGCGTGCGCAGCGGCGACGTCGCCGCTACGCTCGCCGAGGCGGGCCTGGTGGGGGCGTCGCCGTTCCCGGCGCCGCTGGCGCTGAACGTCGTGCCCTGGGCCGGCTCGCTCAAGGACGACGGGTGGTCGTCCGAGGAGCTGAAGGTGCGCAACGAGTCGCGCAAGATCCTGGGTATCGCGGATCTCAAGGTGTCGGCGACGTGCGTCCGCGTCCCGGTCGTCACCACGCACTCGCTGGTGGTGCACGCGACGTTCGCCCGCGAGGTGTCGGTCGAGGCTGCGCGCAAGGTGCTCGCCGAGCAGCCGACCGTCGTGCTGCGCGACGACCCGGCGTCGGGCGAGTTCCCGACCCCGGCGGGCGTCGTCGGCGAGGACCCCACCTACGTCGGCCGGATCCGGCAGGCGCTCGACTTCCCGAACACGCTCGAGCTGTTCGTGTGCGGCGACAACCTGCGCAAGGGTGCGGCGCTCAACACCTACGAGATCGCCGAGACGGTCGCCGCGGGGATGTAGCCGCGGGGATGTGACGGTCCTGGACGCGGGGCGGGGAGGGGAGTCGAGTTGTCGATCGAGGAGCTCATCCGGCGGTACGAGGCGGGCGGCGGCCACCTCGCGAAGGCGAGCGCCGAGGGCCTCGCGGTGCCACCCGCCCTGCGCACCGTCGTGCTCACCTGCATGGATTCGCGCCTCGACGTCTTCGCGCTGTTCGGCCTGAAGATGGGCGACGTGCACGTGCTGCGCAACGCAGGCGGCGTGGTCACCGACGACGTCATCCGCTCGCTGACGATCAGCCAGCGCAAGCTGGAGACCCGCGAGATCCTGCTCATGCAGCACGCCGGCTGCGGCCTCGGCACCTTCACCGACGAAGACTTCTCCGAGGAGCTGGCG
>JAEUJO010000219.1 GCA_016794615.1 Pseudonocardia sp.
GCCGAGCCCACCGGGAGGCGTCGCGATCCCCGGAGCCGGTACCGGCGGGGCTCCGGGGGCGGCCGACGGCGGGGGCACGGGTGCTTGCGGCGGCCGCTCCGCCGGTGCGGACGGCGCACTGGGACCGGCCGAGAAGGAGAACCCGCTCTCGGCCTTGTAGGTGCCGGCCTTCCGAGGCGGTGGTGGCGAGCCGGGCTCCCGCTCGAGCTGCTCGGGCTCGCGCAGGCTGATCCGGCGCTGCCGGCGCAGCACGATGCCGAGCGCGACGGCGATCAGGAGCACCGCCACGACGACCGCGACGAGGATCCACAGGGTCTGCGTGGTCACGCCTCCACCCTGTCACGCGCGACGCGCCGCGGCTGCCCCGCATCCCGGGCGCGCCGCGGAGCCGGTGCGACACTCACCGCCGCACACCCCCGTCACCCCTCACACCTGCTGCAACACGTGCGACAGCCCCGCCAGGCGCGCGACACCCCACCACCGGTGCACCGGTCGAGTGACGCGATCACGTTCACGAGCAGGAGTGAGATGAACGTCCGGGCCCCCTGGAGGGTCGATGAGGGCGCTCAGGTTCATCTCGTCCAGGCTGGCGTGCGACACCCCGCCACCGGTGCACCGGCGACAGGCCGCGGCACGTGCGACAACCGGCGGCGCGCCGCCGCGGTCAGGAGGCGGCGGGCTCGGCGGCGCGCAGGCGCTGTGAGATCACGGTCGTGATGCCGTCGCCGCGCATGGAGACGCCGTACAGCGCATCCGCGACCTCCATCGTCGGCTTCTGGTGGGTGATGACGATCAGCTGCGACGACTCGCGCAGCTCCTCCATCAGCAAGATCAGCCGGCGGAGGTTGACGTCGTCCAGCGCGGCCTCGATCTCGTCCAGCACGTAGAACGGCGACGGGCGGGCCCGGAAGATCGCGACCAGCAGGGCCATCGCCGTCAGCGACCGCTCGCCCCCCGACAGCAGCGACAGCCGCTTGACCTTCTTGCCCGGCGGCCGCGCCTCCACCTCGATGCCGGTGGTCAGCATGTCCGCGGGGTCGGTGAGGACCAGCCGGCCCTCGCCGCCGGGGAACAGGGTGGCGAACACGGTCTCGAACTCGCGCGCGACGTCCGTGTACGCCTCGGTGAAGACCGCGAGGATCTTGTCGTCGACCTCGCGGACGACCGTCAACAGGTCCCGCCGGGTGTTCTTCAGGTCTTCCAGCTGGGTGGACAGGAACCGGTAGCGCTCCTCAAGCGCAGCGAACTCCTCCAGCGCCAGCGGGTTGACCCGGCCCAGCAGCCCGAGGTCCTTCTCCGCCCGGGCGGCCCTGCGCTGCTGGGTGGCGCGGTCGTAGGGCATGGGTGGAGGCGCCACCACGTCGTCCCCGCGCTCGCGGGCCGCCTCGTACTCCGCCGTCTCCGCCGCCGACGCCGGGACCGGCACGTGCGGCCCGTACTCGTCGACGAGGTCGTCCGCGGCCAGGCCGTGGTCGTCGAGCACCTTGGCGGTGAGCGCCTCCAAGCGGGCCCGCGACTGCGCACGCAGCACCTCGTCGCGGTGCACGGCGTCGACGAGCTTCTCCAACAGGGCCGCGAGCCGGCTCGTGGTGGTGCGCACCTCGGCCAAGGCGTGCTCCCGCTCGGCACGGGCGGCCGTCGCGGCGTCACGCTCGACGGCGGCGGCGGCCAGCGACTCGGCGATGGCGGCGCAGGCCGTCGCCCCGGCCGAGACGACGATCCCGGCGATCCGAGCGCCGCGCTCCCGGGCGGCCCGGGCCGCCGCAGCCCGCGCGCGGGCCTGACGCTCCGCCGACGCCTGGCGCCGCAGCGACTCCGCCCGGCCGGCGATCGCCCGAGCGCGCTCCTCGGCCGTGCGCAGCGCCAGCCGGGCCTCGACCTCCGTGGCGCGCGCGCCGGCCAGGGCGTCCGCGGCGGCGTCCCGGATCCCGGTGTCCGGCTCGTCGTCGACGGGTTCGTCCTCGGCGACCGCGAGCCGCTGCTCGGCGGCCTCCAGCGCGAGCAGCGCATCGGAGCGCTTGGCCTCGACCGCGTCGCGCCGCGTCCGCAGCCGCTCGGCCTCGGCGCCTGCGGACCGCGCGGCCTGCTCCAGCCGGCCCAGCCGGGCTGCGGCGGCGCCCGCCCGCCGCTCCGCCGCCGTGCGGGCCTCCCGCGCCGCGTTCAGGCCGGCCAGGCGCGCCGCCTCCTCGGCCCGCGCGCCCTCCAGCGCCGGTCGTAACCGGGCCAGCTCCTCCTCGACACCGTCCCGGGCCGCCACCGCCTCGTCCACCGCGGCCTGCACGTCCAACGCGCTCGCCCCGATGCCGGAGCCACCGGACGCCCGCCCGGCCGCGAGCACGTCGCCGTCGACGGTGACGGCCGTGCAGCCGGCAGCGGCGACCGTGCGCGCGGTGTCCAGGTCGTCCACGACCACGACGCCGTGCAGCGCACGGCGCAGCGCCGGGGCCAGCGACTCGGGTGCCCGGATCAGCCCCACGGCCCACCTCCCGGCCGGCGCCACCCCCTCGGCGCCGCCCACCACCGCCAGGTCGACGTTCTCCTCCGACAGGGGCCACCCCGCTCCGCCGTCGGCCGTTCCGACGAGCAGCGTCGCCCGGCCGGCATCGGCCGCCCGCAGCCGGCGCAGGGCGACGACCGCGGCGTCCAGCGACGCGACGGCCACGGCGTCCGCCAGCTCCCCCAGCGCGGCCGCAACCGCGGTGCGGGCTTCCGCCTCCACCGTGACCAGCCCGGCCAGCGCCCCCAGGACCCCGTCCGGACCGGCGTCACCGAGCAGGGCACCCGACCCGTCACGCCGGGCCAGGCCGACCGAGAGCGCCTCCACCCGCGCCCGCCAGTGCGCCCGCTGCTGCTCAGCGGCCCGCTCGGCGGCCACCAGCTCGCGCACCCGGGCCCGCGCGGCGTCGTGCCCCTGCGCCGCCTCGGCGACCCGCTCCACGATGCCGTCGTCGGCCTCGGCGTCGACGCCGGTCGCCTCCCGGGCGCCCTCGAGCTCGTCGTGCGCCTCGCGAGTGCGCGCGTCCGCCTCGCCCAGTGCGTCGGACAGCCGGTCGATCTCCTCGGCGTTCGCGGTGACACCGCTGCGCAACGCCTCCGCCCGGCCGGCCAGCGTGGCGAGCCCGGCCCGGCGGTCGGCGAGCGCCCGGACCGCGGCAAGGTGTGCGCGTTCGGCGGCGGCGAGCGTCGCCTCGTGCTCGGCCCGCTCCTCCAGCACCTCCGCGAGCCGCTGCCGAGCATCCTCCACGGCCTCGGCCAGCTCCGCCTCCTGCTCGGCGACGATCTCGGCCTCGGCCTCCAGCTCGTCCGGGTCGCGCCCCGGCGTCCGCGCGTCACCGGCGTCGGCGAGGTGGCGTGCACGCTCCTGCGCCAGCCCGACCGTGCCCCGCAGGCGCTCGGCCAGCGTCGAGAGCCGGTACCAGGTGTCCTGTGCGGCCGCCAGCCGCGGCGCGTCCTGGGCCAGGGCGTCCTCCAACCGCTGCTGCTCGGCGCGGGCGACGGCGAGCTGCTCCTCGACCTCGAGGCGGCGGGCCCGGGCGACCGCCTCGTCCGCCTCCTCGCGGGCCAGCTCGCCGCGCAGGGTCACCAGGTCGTCCGCGGCGAGCCGGAGACGCGCGTCGCGCAGCTCGGACTGCACCGCCTGGGCCCGCCTGGCGATCTCCGCCTGCCGCCCCAGCGGCTTGAGCTGGCGGCGCAGCTCACCGGTGAGATCCGTCAGCCGCGTGAGGTTGGCCTGCATCGCGTCCAGCTTCCGCAGCGCCTTCTCCTTGCGCTTGCGGTGCTTGAGGACGCCTGCGGCCTCCTCGATGTAGGCGCGACGGTCCTCCGGGCGTGACTGCAGCACGGAGTCGAGCTGGCCCTGCCCGACGACGACGTGCAGCTCACGACCGATCCCGGAGTCACTGAGCAGCTCCTGGATGTCCAGCAGGCGACACGACGTGCCGTTGATCTCGTACTCCCCGGCACCGTCCCGGAACATCCGGCGGGTGATCGAGACCTCGGAGTAGTCGATCGGCAGTGCGCCGTCCGAGTTGTCGATCGTCAGCGTGACCTCGGCCCGGCCCAGCGGCGCCCGACCCGATGTGCCGGCGAAGATGACGTCCTCCATCTTCCCGCCGCGCAGCGCCTTCGCGCCCTGCTCGCCCAGCACCCAGCTGATCGCGTCCACCACATTGCTCTTGCCCGAGCCGTTCGGGCCCACGACACAGGTGATCCCCGGCTCGAGGCGCAGGGTGGTGGCCGAGGCGAAGGACTTGAAGCCCTTCAGCGTGAGGCTCTTCAGATGCACGCGTCGCTCCCCCGGCCTGCCACTCCCGACGTCGTGGCCCGCGCAGGTTAGTCGGTCCAGCTGTGGATCTCCGCCGTGCTCCGCTGCTGCGCCGGTCCGCAGGCAACCGAGAGTTCCGGCGACTCACCTCTCGACGAAGCCGCGGAGATCTCCTGTCGCGTCCGTCCACTGCTCGACGACCTGCCGGACGGCGCCGGGTGCGCGCCCGCCACGCAGGGCCGCGAGCAGCGCCTCGCACGCCGCCCGTTCCCCTTCCGCGACCACGGCCACGCGGCCGTCGGTCAGGTTGCGCGCCGAACCCACGAGGCCGAGCTCGAGCGCCCGCGACCGGGTCCACCAGCGGAAGCCCACGCCCTGGACGAAGCCGTCCACCCAGACGGTGAGGCGGACGGGACGGTCTGTGCTCCCCGGATCGGTGCTCACAATCCCGCGACGGTACCCGGTCGGCCGGGTCGTGAAAGATCGCACATCCGGGGCTGTGACACGCTCCGACCCGGTGGACCGCGGCCTACGCTCTACCCGCGAAAGGGGTGGGCCGATGTCGGTGGTGGACAACGCGATCTACGTCGACGGCCGTCGAAAGCTGGCGCCGCCGTCTCTGGACACCGCGTTCGACGCGCTGCGCAGCTGCCCCGACGACGGCCGCAGCTTCGCCTGGATCGGCATGCTGCGCCCCGGGCGCGACGAGATCGACGCCGTCGCCCACGAGTTCGACCTGCACGAGCTGGCCATCGAGGACACGGTCAACCAGCACCAGCGGCCCAAGCTCGAGCGCTACGGCGACACCACCTTCGTCGTGCTGCGTCCGGCCCGCTACGTCGACCCCGTCGAGGTGATCAAGCTCGGCGAGCTGCACCTGTTCCTGGGGCCCGAGTTCGCGATCACCGTCCGGCATGCCGACGAGCCGGATCTCGCGCTGGTCCGCAAGTGCCTCGAGGACGACCCGGAACTGCTGGCCCACGGGCCGTACGCGGTGCTCTGGAGCGTGCTGGATCGGGTCGTCGACGACTACGGGCCGGTGCTCGACGGGCTTCAGGACGACGTCGACCAGATCGAGGAGCAGGTCTTCGGCGGCGACGCCAGGGTGTCCAAGCGGATCTACCAGCTCACCCGCGAGGTCATCGCGTTCTACCGGGCCATCGAGCCGCTGCAGGGCATCTTCACGGAGCTGCGGTGGCAGTTCGGCAAGAACGGCGACAAGACGGACCTGGAGCTGCGGCGCCGAATGCGCGACGTCGAGGACCACGCCACCCGCGTGCTGGAGCGCGTCGAGAACTTCAAGACGCTGCTGACCAACCTCGTCAACGTGCAGGCCACTCTCGTCGGGCAGCGGCAGAACGAGGAGATGGCCCGGCTCACCGAGGCGGGTTTCGAGCAGAACGAGCAGGTCAAGCGGATCTCGTCCTGGGCTGCGATCGCCTTCGCGCCGACGCTCGTGGCGGGGATCTACGGGATGAACTTCGACCACATGCCCGAGCTGCACTGGTTGTTGGGCTACCCGTTCGCGCTGGTCCTGATGGTCGCGACCGCCGGCCTGCTCTGGGCTCTGTTCAAGCGCAACGACTGGCTGTGACCGATCCGGTCACGACGCGTCCGCCCCCGCACCGGATCAGAGCGCGGGCCGGCGCGGCCGCGGCTGGCAGCGCGGGCAGGAGAACGAGCCGCGGTTCATGAACGGCTCGCGGCGGATCGGTGTACCGCAGCGCGGGCACGGGCGGTCCGCCTGCCCGTACGCGGCCAGCGACCGGTCGAAGTACCCCGACGCCCCGTTCACATTGACATACAGCGCGTCGAACGACGTCCCGCCCTGCGCCAGCGCCTCGTCCATGACCTCCGCGGCGGCCGTCAGCACGGCGCGCCCCTGCGCGCGGGTCAGCTTCTCCGTCGGCCGGGACCCGTGCAGCCGCGCCCGCCACAGTGCCTCGTCCGCGTAGATGTTGCCGATCCCGGAGACGGCCGTCTGGTCCAGCAGCGCCCGCTTGAGCTCGGTGCGGCGACGGCGGATGGCGGCAACGGCGTCGTCGAGGGAGAACGCCGGGTCCATCGGGTCGCGAGCGATGTGTGCCACCGGGGCGGGCAACAGGTCACCGCCGACCGCGGGAACCAGGGTGTGCACCGAGAGCCCGCCGAACGTCCGCTGGTCGACGAACCGCAGCTCGGGGCCCGTGTCGTCGAAGACGATCCGGATCCGCAGGTGCTTCTCGTCCGTGCGGCCTGCGGCGGCGACGAGCATCTGGCCGCTCATCCCGAGGTGCGCGAGCACCGCGTCACCGCCGGGCCGGGATGCAGCGAAAGCGGCGTTCGGTGCACTCAACGCAGCGAAAGCGGCGTTCGGTGCACTCAACGCAGCGAAAGCGGCGTTCGGTACATCCGGACCCCCGCCGTCGAGCTCCAGCCACAGGTACTTGCCCCGGCGCCGGGCCGCGGCGATCGTGCGCCCCACGAGCCGTGCCGCGAAGTCGTCACCGCCCTCGAGGTGGCGCCGCACCGCGCGGGGATGGGCGACGTCGACGCGCGCGATCGTGCGGTCGACGACGTGGCGGGTCAGGCCCCGCCGGACCACCTCGACCTCGGGCAGCTCGGGCACGGGCGGTCAGCCCGGGCCGGCGCCGTTGCCCGACGCGGCCTCGGCCGTCAGCGTCCGCCACGCGAGCTGGGCGGCCTTCTGCTCGGCCTCCTTCTTGGTGCGGCCGCCGCCCGAGCCGAGCGGGCGGCCGCCGACCACCGCCGTGGCGGTGAACAGCTTCGAGTGGTCCGGCCCCTCCTCGTCGATCCGGTACTCGGGCACGCCGAGGTCCGATGCCGCCGTCAGCTCCTGCAGGCTGGTCTTCCAGTCCAGGCCGGCGCCGAGCAGCGGGGCCGCCTGCAGCAGCGAGTCGAACAGCCGGTGCACGACCGAGCGGGCGGTCTCCAGACCGTGGCGCAGGTAGACCGCGCCGATCAGCGCCTCGGTCGCATCCGCGAGGATGCTGGTCTTCGTCCGGCCACCGGTCAGCTCCTCGCCGCGCCCCAGGTACAGGTGCGCCCCGAGCCCGTCCGGGACGAGCTGCGCCGCCACGCCTGCGAGCGCGTGCATGTTGACCACGCTCGCCCGCAGCTTGGCCAGCTGCCCCTCCGGCAGGTCCGGGTGGTCCCGGTAGAGCCGCTCGGTGACGATCACGCCCAGCACGGAGTCGCCCAGGAACTCCAGGCGCTCGTTCGTGGGCAGCCCACCGTTCTCGTAGGCGTAGGACCGGTGGGTCAGCGCGAGGGTCAGCAGCTCCTCGTCGAGCGTCACACCCAACGCATCGAGCAGCGGCCCACTGTCCATCACGGGCCCCTGCGGTCCACGCTCACCCATCGTGCCCGGCGTGATCAGGCCGGGCTGACGACCTGGCGGCCGCTGTAGGTTCCGCACGTCGGGCAGGCCGTGTGCGGCGGCTTCTTCGCGCGGCACGCGCGGTTCTCGCAGGTGACAAGGGTGGGAGCAGCAGCCTTCCACTGCGCCCGGCGGGAGCGCGTGTTCGACCGCGACATCCGGCGCTTGGGAACGGCCACGATAGATCTCCTAGCAGTAGTACAGGGAGTACTGGGGTCACCTAGTTGGACGTGCGCTCACGCAGAGCGGCCCATCGGGGATCCAGTGTCTCATGCCTGTGGTCCGGGCCGAGGTCGGCCCGGCGCTCCCCGCATTCGGGGCACAGACCGGGGCAGCCGTCGGTGCAGAGCGGGGCCAGCGGGAGGTCGAGCACGATGGCGTCGCGCACGGTCTGCTCGAGGTCGACGCGCTCGTCGACGACCCGCGGCAGCTCGTCGTCGTCCGTGGTCTCGTCCGTCAGGCTGTCCGGGTAGGCGAACAACTCGCCGATCTCCACGGTGACCTGGTCGGTCAGGTCGTCCAGGCAGCGCACGCACTCGCCCGCCAGCGGCGCGGATGCCGTACCGGAGACGTAGACGCCCTCCGACACCGCCTCCAGCCGGACGTCCAGCACGATCGTCGCGCCCGGTGGCACCGCCAGGACCGCGATACCCATCAGGCGGTCGGCGCCCGGTGCGGGGACGTCGCGGTGGAAGGCGCGCATCTGCCCGGCCTGCCTGCCGAGCTCGCGCGTGCTGAAGACCCAGGGGCCGGCCGGGTCGAGGTGCGTGCTCACCCCTCCAGGGTAGGCCCGCCCGCCGGATGCGCACCGGGTGCCCGCGGACGAGCGCGTCCTCGGTCAGGTCCGCTGCGGGATCCCCGGTGCCCGGGTCGTGGGCGGCCCGGACGGGGTCGGCCGGGGGCTCGAGACGGTGGCCGTCGTCGTCCCACCAGGTCCGCGGATCCGGTTCGACGCCCCGCGACACGGCCGCAGCGTCACCCGGGCGGCACGGAACGTCCGGAGGATCAGTCGATCAGATCCATCCCCGTTCCCGACTTCCCCGGCGGCGTGCCCGCCCCGGCCACCGGCCGGCCCGACCCCCGCCACATGCCCGCGCGGCTGCGGTTCACCGTCTGCAGGGCGTTGCCGAGTCTCTCCTCGAGGTCGCCCAGCGTGGTGTCGACGTAGGCGTCGCAGTCGCGCCGCAGCCGGTCCGCCTCGGCGTCCGCCGTGTCGACGATGCGGACCGCCTCGCCCCGGGCCGCCTGCACGACCTCGGCCTGCGACACCAGCCGGGCCTGCTCGGCACGCCCGTCGGCGACGAAGCGCTCGTACGCCGCGCGGCCGGCCGCCGCCTGCCGCTCGGCCTCCGTTCGCGCCCGCTCGGTGAGGTCGGCGTACTGCCGACGGCCCTCGGCCACCGCCCGTTCGGCCTCGTGCCGGGCCTGGGCGACGGTCTCCTCGGCCTCGGCGCGCGCGGCCGCGACCAGCCGCTGCGCCTCCGCCCGGGCCTCGGCGGCCAGCTGCTCGGCGTCCTCGGTGGCACCGGCCCGGGTGTGTTCGGCCTCCTGCTCGGCCTCGGCGGCGATCTCGTCACGGCGGTCGATCACGTCCTGGGCGTCGTCCAGCTCGCCCGGGAGCGCCTCGCGGACGTCGTCGAGCAGCTCGAGGACGTCGCCGCGAGGAACGACGCAGTTCGCGGTCATCGGCAGACCGCGGGCCTCCTCGACCAGCGTGACGAGCGCGTCCAGCGACTCGAAGACCCGGTACACGCCTCACATCCTCGCACCGGACACCGCCCGGACGGCGGATTGCACCCGTCCGCGTGTCCGGATCCACCTTCGGAGGACATTTCACGATCCCCAGGGCGTGCCCGCACGCGGCCCCCGGGTCACGAAACGCCCTCTCGGTCTCAGGCGCGCTCGCGGATCCGCTCGATCATGCGCCGGTGCACCGGCTCCGGCAGCAGGTGAGCGACGTTGCCGCCGTACGTGGCGACCTCCTTGACCAGCGAGCTGGACACGAAGCTGTACTCCGGGCTGGTCGACATGAACAGCGTGTCGACACCGGAGAGCCGCTGGTTCATCTGCGCCATCTGGAGCTCGTAGTCGAAGTCGGTGATCGCGCGCAGTCCCTTGACGATGGCCCGGATGTCGTGGTCATGGCAGTAGTCGACCAGCAGGCCGTGGAACGAGCCCACCTTGACGTTGGGGAAGTGCCCGGTGACCTCCTCCAGCATCCCGATCCGTTCCTCGACGGTGAACAGGCTGCGCTTGGTCTTGTTCACCAGCACGGCCACGACGACTTCGTCGAACAGCCCGGACGCGCGGGAGACGATGTCGATGTGCCCGTTGGTCACCGGGTCGAAGGAACCGGGGCAGACGGCGCGCCTCATGGGCGGGAACGCTACCCCGCCGGGGTCGCGCCGTGTCGATTGTGGCCTTCGTCATACGCCACCCGCGTCTCGACGGCCCGGTCCACGACACCGACATGCAGGACCGTGTCGCCGTAGCGTCGCTCCCGGAGCCCGACCACCGGCGCAGGCCAGGGAAAGGTCGCGCCCCGGCCCCGCTCGACGACCACCACCGCGTCCTCGGCCAGCCAGCCGTGCCCGGAAGCGGCCGCGAGCCACCCCGCCACCTCGGCGTTCGGCACGGCGTAGGGCGGATCGACGAGCACGACGTCGTAGGGCAGGTCCGCAGGAGCCGCGAGCACGGCCGCGGCGGACGCGACCCGCACCACCGCGCCCGGGAGGCCGAGGGCGGCGACGTTGCGCCGCAGCACCGCGGCGGCCCGCCGGTCCGCCTCGACGAACAGCGCGCGCGCGGCCCCGCGCGAGAGCGCCTCCAGCCCGAGCGCCCCCGACCCCGCGCACAGGTCGAGCACCGCGGC
>JAEUJO010000251.1 GCA_016794615.1 Pseudonocardia sp.
GACACCGCACGGCGGGTCTACGGGGAGCTCAACGCGACCTCGGACCCGTCCGACCCTCGACGATCGTGAGGACCCTCGGCAGACTGTCGCCCACCGCGGGCGACACCGGGCCGTAGCCGAACCCGAACCCGGAGCCGGTCACCAGGAACACCGGCGACGGGTGCCTCGGCCTGTGCTCGGCGGGGCCGCTCGTGCGGTCCACGCCGGTCGGCGTGCTGGCCGTGCTGGTGGGCGTCGACGACGTCCGTCAACCGTGAAGTACCTGCGCCGCGGATCGGGCTGCTACCTCGCCGTCGGCGCCGACCTGGTGGCCAACACGGTCTGGCCGCCGACATCGTCGGTCAGGAGATCGCCGACAAGCTCGGCAAGGTATGGGGGCTGGGATCCGACACGACCAAAGACCCTGGTCCGTGGGAGGGCGTGCAGCGCAGCATGTGGAAGCCCACTCAACAGGACGGGCTTTGGTTCCACGCTGGCAACCTGCACCAGTCCCGCTACTAGCTCTACCTCGCACTTCAGCTCAAGGCACGGGCGGAAGGTATTCCGTCGCCCGCGTACGACCCGCGCGGGGCCGTGCGCACCTGCACTCGCGGCCGAGGCCGCTGAATCTGCACGACTGACACCGACGGAGCAGACAGTGATTATCGGTGTGGTTCGGGAGACCAAGCCCGGTGAGACCCGGGTGGCGGCGACTCCGGCAACGGTGAAGCAGCTACTGAAGCTCGGCTACGAGGTGGTGATCGAACAGGGCGCCGGGTCGCACGCGGACTTCCCGGACGACGGGTTCGTCGACGCCGGCGCGACCATCGGTGATGCCTGGAAGGCAGACATCGTGTTCGGGATCAACGCGCCGTCGGAGGACGAGCTGGACCGGATGAGGTCCGGGGCGACCCTGATCGCGTTGCTCCAGCCGATGTTCAACCCGGAGCTCGTCGAGGTGCTCGGCCGCCGGCCGATCACGGCGATGTCGATGGACGCGGTCCCGCGGATCTCGCGGGCCCAGTCGCTGGACGTGCTCAGCTCGATGGCCAACATCGCCGGCTACCGGGCAGTCATCGAGGCCGCGCACCAGTTCGGCCGGTTCTTCACCGGGCAGGTGACCGCCGCCGGGAAGGTGCCGCCCGCGAAGGTGCTGGTGGTGGGGGCCGGCGTGGCCGGGCTGGCGGCGATCGGCGCGGCCGGCGCGCTGGGTGCGATCGTGCGCGCCACCGACCCGCGGCCGGAGGTCGCCGACCAGGTCAGCTCGCTCGGCGGGCAGTACCTCTCGATCTCCTCGCCCGAGGTCGAGATCAGCACCACCGGCTACGCCAAGGAGATGGGCGACGACTACAAGGCGCGGGAGGCACAGCTCTACGCCGACCAGTCCAAGGACGTCGACATCATCATCACCACCGCGCTGATCCCGGGCCGGCCGGCCCCCCGGATCATCACCGCGGAGATGGTGGCGTCGATGAAGCCCGGCTCGGTGATCGTCGACATGGCCGCCGCCAACGGCGGCAACGTCGAGGGCACCGTGCCCGGCGAGAAGATCGTCACCTCGAACGACGTCACGATCATCGGCTACACCGACCTGGCGGGCAGGCTGCCCGCGCAGGCGAGCCAGCTCTACGGCACCAACCTGGTCAACCTCATGAAGCTGCTCACCCCTGAGAAGGACGGCAGGCTGGTACTGGACTTCGACGACGTCGTCCAGCGCTCGATGACCGTGGTGCGCGACGGCGAGAAGACCTGGCCCCCACCGCCGGTCTCGGTCTCGGCCGCCCCGGCGGTGGCCCCCGCGGCGGCCGCCCCGGCGGCAGCAGCGGCGGAGACCACGCCGCCGAAGTCCCCGGCGCAACGGTTCGGCATCATCGGTGTGGCCGCTGTGGCGCTGTTCCTGATCACGGCGATATCGCCGCCGGCACTGATCGGCCACCTGGTCGTGTTCGCGCTGGCCATCGTCATCGGCTACTACGTCATCGGGAACGTGCACCACGCGCTGCACACCCCGCTCATGTCGGTGACCAACGCGATCTCCGGCATCATCCTCGTCGGCGCGCTGCTGCAGATCGGGCAGCCCTCCCTCGCAGTCACGCTCGTGGCGACGGCCGGGGTCCTGCTGGCCACCATCAACGTCTTCGGCGGTTTCGCGGTGACCCACCGCATGCTGGCCATGTTCCGACGGAGCTGACACCATGACCGCACAGTCCGCCGCCAGCGCGGCCTACATCGTCGCCGCGCTGCTGTTCATCCTCGCCCTCGCCGGGCTGTCCCGGCACGAGACGGCCCCCGCAGGCAACAAGTTCGGCATCGCGGGCATGACGATCGCCCTGGTCGCCACCCTCGTGCTGGCGTTGGAGGGCGGGTTCACCGCTCTCCAGCTGGCGCTGTTGATCGTCGCCATGGCCGTCGGCGCAGCGATCGGTCTGTTCCGGGCCGCTCGGGTGCCCATGACCGGCATGCCCGAGCTGATCGCGCTGTTCCACAGCTTCGTCGGCCTCGCCGCGGTGCTCGTGGGCTGGAACGGCTACCTCGAGGTCGAGGGCCGCGGCGTGCTCGAAGCAATCGGGGAGAGGCTCGACCCGACGCTGCTGGGCATCCACCACGCCGAGGTGGTCATCGGCGTGTTCATCGGCGCGGTGACCTTGACCGGCTCGATCGTCGCCTGGGGCAAGCTCTCCGCGCGGTTCAACTCGGCGCCGCTGGTGCTGCCCGGCAAGAACGCGCTGAACATCGGTGCGCTGGTCGCATTCGCCCTGCTCACGGTGTGGTTCGTGATCGCCCCGACGCTGTGGGTGCTCATCGCGGTCACCGTCATCGCGCTGGCGCTCGGCGTCCATCTCGTCGCCTCGATCGGCGGGGGCGACATGCCCGTCGTCGTGTCCATGCTCAACAGCTACTCCGGCTGGGCCGCCGCGGCCTCGGGCTTCCTGCTCGGCAACGACCTGCTGATCATCACCGGTGCGCTCGTCGGTTCGTCCGGTGCGTACCTGTCCTACATCATGTGCAAGGCGATGAACCGCTCGTTCATCTCCGTCATCGCGGGTGGCTTCGGCATCGAGGCGCCGTCGGACGGCGCCAAGGACTACGGCGAGCACCGCGAGATCAACGCCGAGGCGGTGGCCGAGCTGCTCGCCGACGCATCGAGCGTCATCATCACGCCCGGCTACGGCATGGCCGTCGCCCAGGCCCAGTACCCCGTCGCCGACCTCACCCGCCGCCTGCGGGACAAGGGCGTCGACGTGCGCTTCGGCATCCATCCGGTGGCCGGCCGGCTCCCCGGCCACATGAACGTGCTGTTGGCCGAGGCCAAGGTGCCCTACGACATCGTCCTGGAGATGGACGAGATCAACGACGACTTCCCCCGGACCGACGTGGTGCTGGTCATCGGCGCGAACGACACCGTGAACCCTGCCGCCATGGACGATCCCAGTTCCCCCATCGCAGGCATGCCGGTACTCACGGTCTGGGAGGCGAAGGACGTCATCGTCTTCAAGCGGTCGATGGCAGTGGGCTACGCGGGCGTCCAGAACCCGCTGTTCTTCAAGGAGAACAGCCAGATGCTCTTCGGCGACGCCAAGGACCGCGTGGAGGACATCGTCAGGGTCCTGGACGGAGC
>JAEUJO010000262.1 GCA_016794615.1 Pseudonocardia sp.
CGGTTGGTGGACCAGGCGTACCGGCACATCCGCGACGCCATCGTGGCGGTGCGCCTGCAGCCGGGGGCCCCGCTCGAGGAGAAGGCGCTCAGCGCCTGGCTGGGAGTGGGGCTCACCCCGATCCGCGACGCGCTGAAGCGGTTGACGCTGGAGAGGCTCGCGGTCACCTACCCGCGTCGGGGGACCTTCGTCTCCCGGATCAACATCGCCGACGAGGCCCGGCTGACCGAGGTCCGCGTGGAGCTGGAGGGGTTCGCGGCGGCGCTGGCCGCAGAGCGGGCGACCGACGACGAGCGCGCGGCCATGGTGGGGTTGCTCGACGACCTGGAGCGCGGCAGCCACGAACGCGTCGACCACACCGAGCTCGACGCACGGGTGCACCGGGCGATCTACGCCGCCACCGGCAACGAGTTCCTCGAGTCCACCCTCAACCACTATGCGAACCTGGCCCTGCGCATCTGGAACTACTGCCTGGGGGAGGAGCCGGCCGTAGAGGGCGCCATCCACAGCCAGCGGGCGGTCGTCGAGGCCATCGTGCGGGGGGACGCGCCCGCCGCACGGGTGGCCGCCGAACAGCACCTCCGGCAGTTCTCCGAGGAGGTGCGTTCCACGGTGCTCGCCACCCGCTCCTGATCCGGCACGGGGCGGCCGCCCCGTGCCGGATCGGTCACGGTCACCGCCCCACGTTGTGCATCACGTGCTTGGTGCGGGAGTAGTCGTCCAGCGCGTAGATCGACAGGTCGCGGCCGTAACCCGAACCCTTGAACCCGCCCCACGGAACCTCGTTCGCGAGCACCAGGTGCGCGTTGACCCACACCGTGCCGGCGTCGAGCTTCGCGGCGACGTCGTGGCTGCGCTGGGCGTCCTTGGTCCAGACCGACGCCGACAGACCGTAGGGCACCGAGTTGGCGCGGGCGATCACCTCGTCCTCGTCGGTGAACGTCTCGACGGTGACGACCGGGCCGAAGATCTCCTCGCGGGCGCACTCGGCGCCGTCGGGCACGTCGACCAGCACGGTCGGTGCGACGAAGTAGCCGTCGCCCGGGAGCGCCCCGCCGCCGATGGCCGCACGGATCCCCTCGGCCTCGGCCCGCTTCAGGTAACCGGTGACCCGGTCGAAGTGCGCCTTCGACGTCAGCGGCCCGATCTCGACGTCGGCACCGGCGCCCGGCTCGCCGACGACCATGGTCGCGACCTCGTCGACGAGCAGCCGGGTGAACTCCTCGGCCACCGACTCGTGGACCAGCACGCGGCAGGCGGCCCCGCACTCCTGGCCGGAGTTCCAGTAGCCCGCGGCGCGCAGCGCGGTCGCGGCGGCGGCCAGGTCGGCGTCGGGGAACACGACCACCGGGGCCTTGCCGCCCAGCTCGAGGTGGACACGCTTGAGCGACTCGGCCGCGGCGCGGGCGACCGCCCTGCCGCTGCGGACCGAGCCGGTGAGCGCGATCATCGTGATGTCGGGGTGCTCCGCGAGCCGGGTGCCGACCACCGGCCCGTAACCCGTCACGACGTTGAGCACACCGGGGGGCAGGATGTCGGCCACGAGCTCGGCGAACTTCAGCGTGGTGAGCGGAGTCTGCTCGGACGGCTTGATGACCAGGGTGTTGCCGGCCGCCAGGATGGGCGCCATCTTCCAGGCGGCCATCAGCAGCGGGTAGTTCCACGGGGTCACGACCCCGATGACGCCCAGCGGCTCGCGCAGGATGACCGACAGGTGGTCCTCGGCGTAGCGGCCCGCCGCCGCGGAGGTGGGCGCCCGCAGCGCCCCGGCCATGAAGCGGAACGTGTCGATGGTCTGCGCCACGTCGTCCTGCGCGACGGCCGACGGCTTGCCGGTGTTCGCCGACTCCAGGCGCGCCAGCAGGTCGGCGTTCTCGGCGACCCGGTCGGCCACCTGGTGCAGCAGCTCGGAGCGCTCCTTCGGCGTCAGGCGGCCCCATGCGTCCTTCGCGGCGTACGCGGCCGCGACCGCGCTGTCGGTGTCCTCGACTGTGCCCTCGGCGACCTGGGCGATCGTGGTGCCGGAGCTCGGGTCGACCACGTCGATGGACTCCCCCGATGCGCCCGGCCGGAAGACCCCGTCGATGAAGTGCCGACCGGGGGGCAGGTCGGCGTCCTGGAGGATGCCCCCGGCCCGGACCCGGCGCACCGCCGTCGTGCTGGTCGTCGTGCCCACCGTCGCCTCCATCGTCGTCTTCGCCAGTTGTGCGATCCGGGCCGCGGCGGCCGGGTCGAGCGCGGCGACCGGAGGACGCGGCGCGCCGACGGGGAAGCCCACCGCCGCCAGGCCGGCCTTGACCGCCGCGATGAACGGTTGCGCCATGATCGCCTCGATGAGTGGGTAGATCTGGGCCCAGGTCTTCCGGGCACCCTCGAGGTCGCCCGCGCTCACCGCGTCGTAGACGGCCACGAGCTCGCTCGGCACGACGTTCGCCGTGCCGGCCATGACCCCGGCAGCGCCCTCGGCCAGGGCCGAGAGGAGCAGGCTGTCCCAGCCGACGAAGGTCGAGATGACGTCGCCGTGGTCGTGGATCAGCTGCGCCGACTGGGCCATGTCGATCGTCGTGTTCTTGATGTAGCGGATGTTCTCGACCTCGCGGGCGAGCGCGCCCACGGTGTCCGGGTGGAGATCGACCCCCGTGGCCACCGGCAGGTTGTAGAGCATCACCGGGATGTCGACGGACCCGGCGACGGCGCGCAGGTAGGTCAGCGTCTCGTCGAGCGAGAGCGGCTCGTAGTACGGCGCCACCGGCATGATCACAGCCGCACCGGCCGACTGGGCGTGCCGGGAGAGCCGGATGGCCTCGGCGGTGCTCGTGGCGCCCGTCTGCGCGATCACCGGCACCCGGCCCGCGGCCTGGTCGACGACGGTCTCGACCACGATCCGGCGCTCGTCGCTGCTCAGCGCGGTGAACTCGCCGGTGGAGCCGCACGCCACGACACCGTGCACGCCTCCGTCGATCGACCGGTCCACGACGGCGCGCAGGCGCGCCACGTCGAGGCTGCCGTCCGCGGCGAAGGGGGTGGCGAGCGCGGTCAGGACGCCGCGCAGCTGCACTGTCATCTGTTCTCTCCTTGAGGGGTCTCAGCCGGCGGCCAGCGGGAGGCCGCGGCCCGTGCGCTGCTGGCGTTCAGTGGCGAGCAGGCTCGCGGCCTCCTGCGCGGCCGAGAAGCCCGTCGAGATCGCGGTCTCGGTGTAGAGCGTCCCGAGGTAGTCACCGGCCAGGATGACGCGGCTGCCGCGGCGGGTCAGGGTCGGCTGGAGCGCAGCGCGACCCGGGAAGCAGTAGGGAGCACCGGTATCCCAGCGCTGTACCTGGGCCTCGACGACCGTGGCGCCGAAGCCGCTGCCGAGGACCTCGCCGAGGTCGTCGGTGTAGATGCGCAGGATCTCCTCGTCGCTCTTCGGCAGCAGCGTGCGCGCCAGACCGGCCGGGGAGAAGGTCATGATGCTGCCGCCCGGCTGCCGTGTCGTCTCGCCACCCCGGATGATGCTGGCCTGGTTCAGCACGATGTTGAAGGAGCGCTTGGGCGTGGCGATGCCGTACGCGCCGTCCCACGGCTGCGGAGACGACTCGCCGGTGAGGAACGCGGCGCTCACGTAGGGGCCGTAGAGCACGTTGCCCAGGGCGTCGCGGACGTCCGCCGGAAGGTCGACGGCGACCTTGTGGCTGACCGTCGCCGGGGTGGCCAGGACGACGTAGCGCGCCTCGACCTCCTTGTCCAGCCCGTCCTGGCGGTACCGCACGACGACCGACCGTGTGGTGTGCACGATCTCGACGGCGTCGGCGCCGAGCTGCACGCGATCGCCCAGGGCCGTGGCGATGCCCTGCGTCAGGGTCGACGGGCCACCCACGATGCCCCGGCTCAGGCCCTGACCGATGTTGAACACGAGGCTGAAGTAGCCGATCCCGGCGCCGGCCGAGATCTCGTGCGCGTCCGCGGCGGAGCGGGTGACCGTCGGGTAGAACAGTGCCTTCGCGTCCTCGGGCAGGTCGCCGACGAAGTCGCGGAAGCTGCGGCCGTTCTCGAAGTCGTAGACCCGCTGCTGCCGCACGGCCGGGTCCTCGCCGGAGCGCTGCCGCACGATGCGCGCGTACCGCAGCACCGCCGCACCCACCTTGACGCCCGCCTTGACGAGCGCGATCCGCGACGGCGTCGACATGGGAATGCGGAACGGGTAGGTCGGTATCGGGCCCTTGAGCAGGAGCTTCCCGTTCATCGACAGGGCCGCCAGCGCGCCGGGCACCTGCGCCGCGGCGATGCCCGCCTCGGTCAGGAGGGCGTCGGTGGACGATCCCGGGCCGGCGAACACGTGCCCGCCCCAGTTCAGCCAGTACCGGCCGCGCCGCTCCGACCTGATGCGGCCACCCACCCGGCTGCCGGACTCCAGGAGCACCGTGTCCCAGTGCCGCAGCCTCCATCCGGCGGCCAGACCGGCGAGACCGCCGCCGACGACGACGACGTCCTTCATGCAGTACGCCCCTTCAGCGCGCCTCCCTGCCGAGCCGGCGCTGAGGACCGGGAGGCGGAGCGGCGAAGCCGGGATGAAGCGGCCGCCCGTCCTCGCGCGACGCCTCGACGCCACAGGATCTGGAATCTAGCTGATATACCTGAGCAATGTAGGGAGTGGGTGCGGTGCTGTCAACGGCCCGCCGGCGAAGGTGCTGGCCGGCCGCGAGGGGTCAGCGGAGTGATCGGGTCCTGCCGACGTCTCCGTCCGCCGGGCGCGGGCCCCGACGGCTCGGTTGTGCAGGTCGGCCCCGGCCACCCTTGACGCTGCCCGGCCGTCGGCCTACCGTAAGTATATTAATATATCAGTCAGTCGAGACTGGTAGGAAACAAGGTGGTGACATGGTCGCACCCACGACCGGCACGGGCGTGCTGAACCGCAGCCTTGCCGAGGTGGACCCGGACGTTCACGCGGCGATCGCCGCGGAGCTGGGCCG
>JAEUJO010000268.1 GCA_016794615.1 Pseudonocardia sp.
GCGGCCAGCAGCTCGTCGTGCGTGCCCTGCTCGACGATCCGGCCCGCGTCCATCACGAGGATCAGGTCCGCGTCGCGGATCGTGGAGAGCCGGTGGGCGATGACGAAGCTCGTGCGGTCGCTGCGCAGCCGGGCCATCGCCCGCTGCACGAGCACCTCGGTGCGGGTGTCGACCGAGCTGGTGGCCTCGTCCAGGATCAGCAGCGACGGATCGGCCAGGAACGCCCGCGCGATCGTGATCAGCTGCTTCTCCCCGGCGCTGACCGCGCCGCCGTCGGTGTCGACGCGGGTGTCGTAGCCGTCCGGCAGGCTGCGGACGAACCGGTCGACGTAGGTCGCACGGGCCGCGGCGAGCAGCTGCTCCTCGGTCGCCTCCGGGTTCCCGTAGGCGATGTTCTCCCGGATCGTCCCGCCGAACAGCCAGGTGTCCTGCAGCACCATGCCGATCCCGGAGCGCAGGTCCGCGCGCGCCATGGTCGCGATGTCCACGCCGTCCAGCGTGATCCGGCCGCCGTCCAGCTCGTAGAAGCGCATCACGAGGTTCACCAGCGTGGTCTTGCCCGCGCCGGTCGGGCCCACGATCGCGACGGTCTGCCCGGGCTCGGCGACCAGTGACAGGTCGTCGATCAGCGCGACGTCCGGGCGGTACCGGAACGACACGTGCTCGAACGCCACCCGCCCGCGTCGTTGCGCACGGACCGCGGGCCGCACCGGCTCCGGCACCTGCTCGGGCGCGTCGAGCAGCTCGAACACCCGCTCGGCCGACGCCACTCCGGACTGCAGCAGGTTCGCCATCGACGCCACCTGGGTGAGCGGCTGGGTGAACTGCCGGGAGTACTGGATGAACGCCTGCACCTCGCCCAGGGTCATCGCCCCGGTCGCGACCCGCAGCGCTCCGATCACAGCCACCGCGACGTAGTTGAGGTTCCCGAGGAACATCATCGACGGCATGATGATCCCCGAGACGAACTGCGCCCGGTAGCTCGCGTCCCGCAGCTGCGCGTTCTTCGCCGCGAACGTCTCCTCGACCTCACCGCGCCGCCCGAACACCGTCACCAGCTCGTGCCCGGTGAACGCCTCCTCGATCTGCCCGTTCAGCTCGCCGGTGTGGCGCCACTGCGCGACGAACTCCCCCTGCGAGCGCCGCGCGATCGCCCGCGTCATCCACGTCGACACCGGCACGGTCAGCAGCGCGATCACGGCCAGCAGCGGGGAGATCAGCACCATCATCACGAGCACGCCGACCACCGTCAGGAGCGAGGTCAGCAGCTGGCTCATCGTCTGCTGCAGGCTCTGCGAGACGTTGTCGATGTCGTTGGTGACCCGGCTGAGCAGCTCGCCGCGTGCCCGGGCGTCGACGTAGCCCAGCGGGAGCCGGTGCAGCTTGTCCTCCACGTCCCGGCGCAGCGTGGCGATCGTGCGCTGCACGATGCCGTTGAGCAGCCAGCCCTGCAGGTACGCCAGCAGCGCCGCCGCCACGTAGATCGCGACGACGTTCAGCAGCACCTGCCCGAGCGCGGCGAAGTCCACGCCCGCGCCGGGCACGACGTTCTGGGACTCGATCAGCGTCGCCCTGGTGTCGTCGCCCGCGGCGCGCGCATCGGCCGCCGCCTGGGCCGTCGAGATGCCGGCGGGCAGCCCGCGGCCGAGCACGCCGGCGAAGATGACGTTCGTCGCGTGGCCCAGCACCAGCGGTCCGATGACGTTGAGCGTCACGCTGGTGATGCCGAGGACGAGCACGGCGACCACGCCGAGGCGCTCGGGCGCCAGGCGGCCCAGCAGCCGGCGCGCGGACGGGCCGAAGGACGAGGCCTTCTCCGTCGGCACCCCGATGCTCGCCCACGGTGGCCCGCCACCGGGACGCCGCTGCGCGGCCATCCCACGGGCGGCGCGCGCGGTCTCGTCGGCACTCGCTGCGGTGGGCGCGCCGTTGCGGTCGGGGGCGCTCATGCCGCCTCCGCCGCGCTGAGCTGGGACTCGACGATCTCGGCGTACGTCGGGCACGTCACGAGCAGCTCGTCGTGGGTGCCGAGGCCGACGACCGTGCCCGCGTCCAGCACGACGATCGTGTCCGCACCGGTGATCGTCGACACCCGCTGCGCGACGATCACCACGGTCGCGTCCGCCGTGACCGGGCCGAGCGCGGCCCGCAGCCGGGCGTCGGTGGCGACGTCCAGGGCGGAGAACGAGTCGTCGAACAGGTAGATCGCCGGGCGGCGCACCAGGGCGCGGGCGATCGCCAGCCGCTGGCGCTGCCCGCCGGAGAGGTTGGCGCCGCCCTGCGCGACCGGCGCGTCCAGCCCCGCAGGCGTCGCCCGGACGAAGTCGGCACCCTGCGCGACCTCCAGGGCCGCCCACAGCTCGTCGTCCGTGGCGTCCGGCCGGCCGTGCCGGAGGTTCGACGCCACGGTGCCGGCGAACAGGTAGGGCCGCTGCGGGACGTAGCCGAGGCGCCCCACCAGCTCCTGCGGGTCGAGCTCGCGCACGTCCACCCCGTCCACGGAGACCGATCCCGCGGAGACGTCGAACAGCCGCGGCACCAGCGACAGCAGCGTGGTCTTCCCCGAGCCGGTGCTCCCCACCACCGCGGTGGTGGTGCCCGGCCGTGACGCGAAGGAGATCCCGTGCAGCACCGGGGCGTCGGCACCGGGGTAGCGGAACCCGACGTCGTCGAACACCAGCAGCCCGTCGCGGCGGCGCGCGGCCACGGGCGCCGCCGGGGGAACGACCGACGACCGCGTGTCGAGGACGTCGCCGATCCGCTCGGCGCACACCGCGGCCCGGGGGATCATCATCGCCATGAAGGTGGCCATCATGACCGCCATGAGGATCTGCAGCAGGTAGGCCAGGAACGCGGTCAGCGCGCCGATCTGCATCTGCCCGGCGTCCACCCGGAGCCCGCCGAACCAGAGCACGGCGACGCTGGACACGTTCAGCACCAGCAGCACCACCGGGAAGATCAGCGCCTGCAGCCGGCCCGCGCTGGTGGCCACCGCGGTGAGGTCGGCGTTCGCTCGTCCGAACCGGGTGGTCTCGAGCGGCTCGCGGACGAACGCCCGCACCACCCGGATGCCACCGAGCTGCTCGCGCAGCACCCGGTTGACCTCGTCGAGCATCGTCTGCATCCGACGGAAGCGCGGCACCATCCGGACGACGATCATCCCGACCGCCCCCGCCAGCACCGGCACGCACACCGCGACCAGCCAGGACAGGCCCACATCCTCGCGCAGCGCCATCACGATCCCGCCGACGCACATGATCGGCGCGGCGACCAGCATCGTGCAGGAGGTGAGCACGAGCATCTGCACCTGCTGCACGTCGTTCGTGCACCGCGTGATCAGCGACGGAGCGCCGAACCGGTTCACCTCCCGCATCGAGAACTCGCCGACGCGGTGGAAGACCGACTGACGCACGTCGGCGCCGAAGCCCGTCGCGGTGCGCGCGCCGTGGTGCACCGCCGCGACCGAGCAGGCCACCTGCACGACGCTGATCAGCAGCATCACCCCGCCGAGCCGGAGGATCAGCCCGGTGTCGCCCGCGGCGATGCCCCGGTCGATGATCCGGGCGTTCAGGCTCGGCAGGTACAGCGCGGCGATCGTGCCGACCAGCTGCAACGCGACGACCGCCAGCAGCGGCCTCCGGTAGGGCCCCAGGCGGGTGCGCAGCAGGAGGGTGAGCAACGGTGTCCTTCCGGGCTGTCGGGGTCCGGGCTGTCGGGGTCCGGGCTGTCGGGGGTGATCTCATCCGTCATACCACCGGGGTCCGACAGATCCCGTCGATATATACGGCCCCCGCAGCGACGGCACCGGGCGCGGGGTCACCCGTCGAGCACCCCGCGCACGACCGACGTCGCCGCCCCGCGCAGCGCCGCCACAGCACCGAGCGCGGACGTCCGCACCGCCACCGGGGAGCGCCACACCACCCGCCGGGCCAGCTCGTCCACGACCGCCGCGCGCAGCACCGCACCCAGGCGCGGGTAGCCACCGCCGAGGACGACGGTGGGCACGTCGAGCAGGTTCACCGCCCCTGCGAGCGCGACGCCCAGCGCGTGCCCGCCCGCCCGCAGCGCCGCCTCCGCGGTGGGCTCGTGCCGGGTCGCGGCGTCGGCGAGGGCGTCGAGGTCGTCGACCACCGCGGCGCGACACAGGTCCTCGAGCCCGGCCGCGCGCTCCAGGCACCCGCGGCCCCCGCAGGTGCACAGCGGCCCGGTGGGGTCGACGACGACATGGCCCAGCTCACCCGCGCGGCCCCCGGACCCGCCGAACAGCCGCCCGCCCAGCACGATCCCCGCGCCCACCCCGACCCCGCCGGAGACGTAGAGGAAGTCGTCGCCCGCCGCGCCTGCCCGGTGCTCGGCCAGCGCGGCGAGGTCGGCCTCGTTGCCGACGGACACGGGTGCGCCGCCGACGACCGGCGCGAGCACCGCGGCGGCCCGGGCGACGACGTCGACGTCGCGCCACGACGGGAGGTTCGGCGCGCGCTCGAGCACGCCGTCGGCGACCACCCCGGGCACCGCGAGCCCGACCCCCGCGACCGGCAGCCCGGCCTCGCCCACCACCTCGGCCGCCAGTCCGGCCGCCGCCCGGAGGCCGTCGGCGACCGGTCGGGTCCGGTGGCCGGACGCGGCGACCCGCTGCGCGCGGACCGCGCCGGTCAGGTCGACCACGCACGCGCCCACGGCGTCGACGCCGATCTCCACCCCGAGCCCGCCCGGCCCGGACCGGTTGAGCTGCAGCGGGCTGGCGGGACGACCGGTCGCGCCGCGCGCCACGGCGAGCTCGGCGACGAGCCCGGCCGCGAGCAGCTCCGCCACGAGCGACGACACCGTGCCCCGGGTGAGGCCGGTGCCCGCGGCGATCCGGGCGCGCGACACCGGCTCGTCCGCCGCGACGGTGCGCAGCACCAGGGCGCGGTTGTGCCGGCGCACGGTGTGCTGGCCCGCAGGCCGGGAGGCGGTCATCGCCGTCCCCGGCCACCGCAGGCCGCCCGCACCCAGGATGCCGGGTCGTGACCTGCGTGCCGCGCCGCGTACCCGGGTGCGGGCGCGCGGTGGGGTGTCACACCCGGGCCGCGGTGAGGTCGCGGACCTCCGCGTAGCGGGCGCGCACCGTCGGCGTCGGGTCGGCCTCGCGGACGACCGCCCCGGCCGGTTCCCACTCGGGGAGCTCGCCGCGCAGCACCCAGGCCGCCTGGCGCGCCGCCCCGTCGGCGACGTACTCGCCGGGCGCCGGCACCACGACCGGCCGGCCGAGCACCGCCGGGGCGATGGCCTGCACGGCCGCCGACCGGGCACCACCACCGACCAGGAACACCCGCCGCACCGGCACGCCGGCCACCTCCAGCGCGTCGACGGCGTCGGCGAGCCCGCACAGCAACCCCTCCACGGCAGCGCGGGCCAGATGCTCCCGGTGCGCCGTGCCCAGCGTCAGGCCGTGCAGCGCACCGGTCGCATCGGGGCGGTTCGGCGTCCGCTCGCCCTCCAGGTACGGCACCAGTGCCAGCCCGCCCGCCCCCGAAGGCGCGTCGAGTGCCAGCCGGGCCAGCCGGTCGTGGTCGACGCCGAGCAGCGCGGCGGTGGCGTCGAGCACCCGCGCCGCGTTGAGGGTGCACACCAGCGGCAGGTGCTCACCGGTGGCCGAGGCGAACCCCGCGATCGTGCCCGTCGGGTCCGCGGTGGGCACCTCGCTCACCGCGCACGCGACCCCCGACGTTCCGATCGACACCACGACGTCGCCCGGCGTCGCACCGAGCCCGAGCGCCGCTGCGGCGTTGTCCCCCGCCCCCGGCCCGAGCACCTGCCCGCCGGCGGCCCGTCCGGCCGCCTCGCCGGGCGCCAGCACCCGCGGCAGCGCGACGTCGCCGCGGCCGAGCGCCCGCTCCAGCAGGTCGGGCCGGTAGGCGTTCGCGAGCCCGGACCAGTAGCCGGTGCCGCTCGCGTCGGAGCGGTCCGTGATCAGCTCGGCGAGGTCGCCCGGGTTCCCGGGCCCGCTGCGCAGCCGCCAGGTGAGCCAGTCGTGCGGCAGGCACACCGCGGCCGTCGCGGCGGCGTTGTCCTTCTCGTGGTCGACGAGCCAGCGCAGCTTGGTGACGGTGAACGAGGCCACGGGCACGCTGCCGACGGCGTCGGCCCACTCCTGGGCGCCCAGCTCGGCGACGAGGTCGGCGGCCGCCTGCGCCGAGCGCGTGTCGTTCCACAGCAGGGCGGGCCGGACGACCGCGCCCGCCTCGTCGAGGCACACCATCCCGTGCTGCTGGCCGCCCACGGCGATCGCCTCGACGTCGTCCAGCCCGCCGGCCGCCGTGATCGCGGTGCCGAGCGCGGCCTCCCACGCGGCCGGGTCCACCTCCGTGCCGCCCGGGTGCGGGGCGCGCCCCGTGCGGGCGAGCTCACCGGTGGCCGCGTCGCGGATGACGACGGTGCACGACTGCGTCGACGAGTCGACGCCCGCGACCAGGCCCGTCATCGCGCACCCAGGACGTGCTCGAGGGCGAGCTGGGCCAACCGGACGAAGCCGCAGCCTCGCTCGCCGGTCCTGTCGGCGTCGAAGTCCTCGAACGCGCTGCGGTCGGCGAGCAGTTCGGCGACGGTCTCGCCCGGCGTGAGCGTGGGGGTCGCGAGGTCCGCGACCCCGGCCGCGTGCAGCGCCTCGGCCACCGCCGGGTCGGCCCGGAACGCGGCCGCGCGCTCCTTGAGCAGCAGGTACGTGCGCATGTTCGCGGCGGCCGAGGCCCACACGCCGTCGATGTCCTCGGTGCGCAGCGGCTTGTAGTCGAAGTGCCGCGGCCCCCGGTACCCGCCCGTCTCCAGCAGGTCGACCAGCGAGAACGCGTTGAGCAGGTCGCCGTGGCCGAAGACGAGGTCCTGGTCGTACTTGACCCCGCGCTGCCCGTTGAGGTCGATGTGGAAGAGCTTGCCCGCCCACAGTGCCTGCGCGATCCCGGCGGTGACGTTCAGCCCGGCCATCTGCTCGTGGCCGACCTCGGGGTTGAGGCCCACCATGTCGCCGTGCTCGAGCTCGGCGATGAACGCCAGCGCGTGCCCGACGGTCGGGAGCAGGATGTCCCCGCGCGGCTCGTTGGGCTTGGGCTCGATCGCGAACCGGATGCCGTAGCCCTGCTCCTTGACGTGGCCGGCGAGCAGGTCGATGCCCTCGCGGTAGCGGTCGAGCGCGGCGCGGATGTCCTTGGCCTGGTCGACCTCTGCGCCCTCACGGCCGCCCCAGAAGACGTACGTCGTCGCGCCCAGCTCGGCGGCCAGGTCGAGGTTGCGGAGGATCTTGCGGAGCGCGAAGCGGCGCACGGCGCGGTCGTTGCTGGTGAACCCGCCGTCCTTGAACACCGGGTGGGTGAACAGGTTGGTGGTCATCATGGGCACGACGAGGCCGGTCTCGGCCAGCGCGGCGCGGAAGCGGGTGATCAGCCGGTCGCGCTCGCCGGCGGCGGTGCCGAAGGGGATCAGGTCGTCGTCGTGGCAGGTGACGCCGTAGGCACCCAGCTCGGCGAGGCGGTGCACCGTCTCGACGGGGTCCAGCGCCGGGCGGGTGGCGTCGCCGAAGGGGTCGCGGGCCGGCCAGCCGACGGTCCAGAGCCCGAAGGTGAACCTGTCGTCCCGGGTGGGCTGGAGGGCCATGGCGACTCCTTTGTTCGGCCATCGTACAAACCGTTCCGGGAGCCTAACGGCGGCAGCGGCGGCGGGGAAGGCGCGCGGGCGGATGCAGCGAAAGCGGCGTTGGGTGCGTTCAGTGCACCGAACGCCGCTTTCGCTACATCGGTCGGCGGAGGGCCGGGCCGGGCTCAGCCCGCGAACTCGAGCACCGGGAGGCCGTGCACGCCCGGGAGGTCGACGCAGAACAGCGCGCCAGCGAGCGGCTGGGCGGCGCGCGCGTCGGCGTCGAGGCCCTCCCGAGACGTGGTGATGTAGAGCCGGTCCAGCGCGGGGCCGCCGAACGTGCACGCCGTGACCTTCGCGACCGGCAGGGGGACGACGGCGAGCAGCTCCCCGTCCGGGGTGTAGCGGTGCACCGCCGCGCCGGCGAAGAGGGCGACCCACAGGCAGCCCTCGGCGTCGACGGTCAACCCGTCGGGGAAGCCCGGGCCCTCGGCGATCGGGAAGGCCGTGCGCCGTCCGGTCAGGACGCCGTCGCGGTGGTCGAGGACGTCGACCCGCCGGGTCGGGGTGTCGGCGTAGTACGCGTGCGTGCCGTCGGGGGAGAAGCCGAGCCCGTTGGAGATCGTGACGCCGTCGAGCACCTTCTCGACGGACAGGTCGGGCGCCAGCCGGTACAGCGCTCCGGCGCCCGCCCGCTCGTCGTAGGCCATGGAGCCGCACCAGAAGTTGCCGGCGGGGTCCGCGCCACCCTCGTTCATCCGGACGCCGGGGTCGTCCCAGACGTCGGGGAGGCGGCGCTCGACCCGCAGGTCGGCGTCGAGGAGCGCGAAACCGCGCTGGTCGGCGAGGACGGCCCCGCCGCCCCGGCGGGGCCGGAAGGCGGCCGCGACGGTGCCGACGTGCGTGCGGCGGACCTCGTCGGTACCCACCAGCTCGAGGATGTCGCCGGCGTGCATGTCGACCCAGCGCACCCCGCCGAACGACGGGTGCCACACCGGTCCCTCGCCGTGGTCGGCGACGGCCGGGGACGCCGGTCGGACGGTGTGGACCGGGACGCCGGAGGGGACGTCGGCCCCGGGGGCGTTCGGGAACGTGAGCACGTGGCGGGCTTACCCGGCGGGCGTCTGCTCCACGCGGTCGGCGGCGGCGTGTGGCGCGCCCCGCACCGCTGCTCAGGGCCGGTTGTTGCGCCGGGGCACGAGGAGGACCAGGCCCATCACGACGGTGACCAGCCCGATCACCAGCCACGCCGTCGAGCCGGTCATGACGCTGCCCCCGACGACGCCGAACCCCTGCAGGGTCCACAAGCCGCCGACGAGCACCAGCACCGCGCCGACGACCCGGCCGAGCCACTGAGCCACGGCGCCATTATGAGCGGGTGTGCGGCGAGGGTGACGTGAGTGCGGGCGAGGGGACGCTCCCGTCGTTCTCGGACCGATCACTCGGCGCAGCTCTGACGGACCTGTGCTCCGGCTCGGCTACGCCTCCTCGGCGCGCTTGCGGCGCTTGCCCTCGTGCATGGCCGCCACCCGGGCCACGGGGATCGCGCGCCCGTGCTCGACCAGCTCGGCCGGGAGCTCCTGAGGCTCCGGCAGCGCCGCGGCCCAGGGATCACCACCTGCCAGGAGGTCCGGGGCGGTCGACACCGTGAAGTCGGTCGGGGTCACCTGCGGGAGGTCCGCCCAGGCCACCGGGAACGACACCGGCAGGCCCGGCCGGATCCGTGGGCTGTATGCGGCGACGACCGTAGCCCCGATCGACCGGGTGGAGTCGAGGAAGACCTTGCCGGCACGGTCGGCGCGGATGAACGCCGTCGTCGCGATCTCCGGGTCGAGCGCCTCCGCGCGGGCGGCCACGGCACGGGTCGCGGCCGCGGAGTCCACGACCGGGACCGGGGTGATCGGCACGAACACGTGGACGCCCTTGCTGCCGCTGGTCTTCACCGCGCCGACGAGCCCCAGGTCGTCCAGCACCTGCCGGACCAGCATCGCCGCGCGGACGACGTGACCGAAGTCGTCGCCCTCGGGCGGGTCGAGGTCCAGCACCAGGTGCGTGGCGTGCCGCTCGCCGGCGCGGATCAGCGCGGGGTGATACTCGACGGCGCGCTGATTCGCCAGCCAGAGCAACGTTCGGCGGTCGTCGCACAGCGGGTAGGTGACGTCGCGGTGCGACGCCTCGGCCCACACGGTCGTCCGGGCGATCCAGTCCGGCGCGTACTTCGGCAGGTTCTTCTGCATGAACGGCTGCTGCCCGGGGCGCACCCGCATGACGGACAGTGCCCGCCCCGTGAGCGCGGGCAGGATCGCTCGGCGAACGGCGTCCAGGTAGTCGACGAGGTCGCGCTTGGTGTGCCCGGCGCCGTCGAACAGCGGGCCGTCCAGGCTCGTCAGCTCGACGCCGTCACGGGTCTCTGCGGTGCGGGTCCGGGCGGCGGCCATGCTGTGCAGGGTGGCACGGTTCGGCGGCGCGCAGGCGTCGGCAGCCTTCGTCGAGCCCGACCCGCGGCGCCCAGCCCAGGGCCGCGCGCGTCTCGCGCTGGTCGAACCAGTGCGCCGTCGACAACTGCGCGGCGAGGAACCGGGTCATCGGCGGCTCGTGCCGCCAGAAGGTCTCCGCAACGGCACCCGCGACGCGGGCGAGTCGAACCGGCACGGAGACCCGGGGGGCCGGCGCGCCGACGGCGGCGCAGATCGACGTCAACAGCTCGGCGACGGGCCGCGGCTCGCCGCCGGAGACGACCAGCACCCGCCCGCGCAGGTCGGGAGCCCGGTCGAGGGCGGCGACGAGCGCGTCGACCGCGTCGTCGACGTAGGTGGTGTCGATCAGCGCGGTGCCGGTGCCGACGACGACCAGCCGCCCGGCCCGGGCGCGGGCGATGATCCGGCCGACGAGCTGGGCGTCCCCGGGCCCCCACACCAGGTGCGGGCGAACGACGACGACCGCCGGCGAGGTACGCGCCTCCGCTCGACGAGATGCGTGTGCCTGCTCGGCGAGTTGTGCGTCTCGGCTCGGTGAGTCGCGCGTTCCGGTACGGCGGGTCGCGCGGCCGTGCCCGGCGGGTTCGTGAACTCCGGCGTGGCGGGCGCGGGCGTCGTCGGACGTCAGCACCGCCTGCTCGGCCAGCGCCTTGCTGCGGGCGTAGTGGCCATGGGCTCCGCCGGGGTCCGCCGGGCCGGCGCCCGCCCCGACCAGGGCGTCGCCCACGTTCGCCACCGACGGAGACGACACGTGCACGAACCGGGCCACTCCGGCGGCCCGCGCGGCGGCGAGCAGGCGCCGGGTGCCCTCGACGTTCGTCCGCGCGTAGTCCCGCCACGACCCGACCACGTCGACCTTCGCGGCGAGGTGCACGACGGCGTCCTGCCCGGCGAGCGCCGCGTCCAGGGGAGCATCGGGGTCGCCCAGGTCGGTGAGCACCTCGCGGACGGGAAGCGCGGACGGCCGCCGCTGCAGCACGGTCACCTCGTCGCCCCGGGCGGCGAGCGCCAGCGCGACGGCCCTGCCGAGCATCCCCCGGGCGCCGGTCACGAGGACTCTCACCGCGTCCACCCGTTCACGGCGC
>JAEUJO010000319.1 GCA_016794615.1 Pseudonocardia sp.
CGCGTCGATCCGCGCCCGCGCCCGCGCGAACCGCTCGCGGGCGACCGTCTCGGTGCGCTCACGCCACCGGGGGTCGCGAGCCACGGCGGTGACCCCGCGCCCGTCCTCCGGGTAGACGCTCGCCACGACGGCGCGCATGCCAGTCAGACGCGCGAGCTGGGCGCCGAGGACGAGCGCGTCATGCCCGGCCGGCGTGTCCTCGTATCCCGTGACGATCGGCAACAGCACTTCCTCCGGGGGGAGCCTACCGGCGGCGGGCGGCGTGTCGAGCCATCGCGAGGGCCAGCACGGCCAGGATCGCCACCACCACCCCAGCACCGATGGCGGCCGTGCGCCAGACCGACACCGGTTCCGCGGGCAGGTCTGTGGACACCGGCCCCGCGACCGGGGTCGGGACGGCCACCAGCGCCGCCGCCGCGGGAACCGCCCGGATCTGCCCGGCCACCCCGCCACGCGTCTCGGAGCCGGAGAGCAGCGTGCCGTCCGCGGTGAACGCCACTGCCTCACCCTGCGGCTCGCCGGGGAGCGGGACCTGCACCGGGGTGCCCCGCAGCGCGCCGACGACCCCACCCTCCGCAGGAACCGCGAAGAGCCATGCGTCGGTGTAGGTGCGCACGGCGACCACGCGCCCGTCCGCGCTGACCGCTCCCCCGGTGACGGTCCGGGATCCGAAGCCGCCGATCGGGCCACCCGTCGTGGTCGACCCGGGCAGTGCCAGGTCGCCGACGTGCACGAGCGGGGTCGGGTCTGATCCGTGGAGCGGGCCCTCCGGCTGGTAGATCCCGGCTGTGCCGACGCTCTTGGTGACGATCGTCGGCACGCCCCGCGCGTCAACGAGCAGGGCCTCCGCATCGTGCGGGCCGTCGGGGTAGGTGAGGCGGTGCAGCACCGGCTCACCCGTCGCGGGAACGACGATCAGAGCGACGGTGCCGCGGCGGTGGTCGTTGTCCCCGGTGTCGCCCACCCACAACGACCCGTCGGGACCGACGGCCAGGTCCTCCGCGTCGTAGGGGTCGACCTTCGCCGTCCGGCTCCCGACGATCGCACACGTGTCGGGGTCGAGCCGGTGCAGCTCGACCCGGCGGCCGCCGTCCGCCATCGCCCAGAGGCCGTCCTCGACGACCGTGAGGCCGGACAGCTCGGCCAGGCGCGGATCGTCGACGGTGCAGCGCGTCCCGGGCGGGGGCACGCTGCCCGGCGCGGGCACCGCAGCCGGTACCGGGGCGAACACGACCGTGAGTGCGGCCAGAGCGGCGGGAAGGCTCAGCTGCCCGAGCCCCCCGGCCCCGACCCGTTGCGCACCGGCTCGCCCACACACGTGTACGGCAGCACCGCCGCGGCCAGCTCGGCACCGACGCGGGCGTGCAGCCGGGTGCCGTCGGCGGTGTGCTCCTCGGTGAGCACCTCACCCTCGGCGTGCACCCGCGCCGCGAGCGAGCCCTCGGTGTAGGGCAGGAGCAGCTCGACGTCCACGTCCTGCCGCGGCAGCAGCTCGGCGATCCGGGCCCGCAGCCGCTCGATGCCGTCGCCCCGGCGGGCGGAGACGAACACCGCGTCCGGCAGCAGGTGGCGCAGGCGGGCGAGGGCGAGGTCGCTCGCGGCGTCGCACTTGTTGACCACCAGCAGCTCCCGCGGCATCGGGCCACCGTGCTCCTCGCCGATCTCGACGAGCACCTGCCGGACGGCCTTGATCTGGTCCTCCGGCAGCGGGTCCGAGGCGTCGACGACGTGCACGAGCAGGTCCGCCCCCGCCGTCTCCTCCAGCGTCGAGCGGAACGCCTCGACGAGCTGGTGCGGCAGGTGCCGGACGAACCCGACCGTGTCGGTCAGTGTGAAGGTCCGCCCGTCCGGCGTGACGGTGCGCCGGGTGGTGGGGTCCAGAGTCGCGAACAGCGCGTCCTCGACCAGCACCCCCGCCCCCGTCAGTGCGTTGAGCAGGCTCGACTTGCCGGCGTTGGTGTAGCCGACGATCGCCACACCGCGGACGTCGTGGCGGCGGCGCTCACCGCGCTGGGTCTCGCGGACCTGGCGCATCGCGGCGATGTCGCGGCGCAGCTTGGTCATGCGGTGGCGGATCCGGCGCCGGTCCAGCTCGATCTTGGTCTCACCCGGGCCGCGGCCGCCGATGCCGACGCCGCCCGCAGCGCGGCCACCGACCTGCCGGGACAGCGCCTCACCCCACCCGCGCAGGCGAGGGAGCAGATAGGACAGCTGGGCCAGCTCGACCTGCGCCTTGCCGTCCCGGGAGCGGGCGTGCTGGGCGAAGATGTCGAGGATCAGCGCCGTCCGGTCGATCACCTTGACCTTGAGCTTGTCCTCGAGCTGGCGCAGCTGGCCGGGCGAGAGCTCGCCGTCGCAGATCACGGTGTCCGCGTCCGCGGCACGGACGGCGTCGCCGAGCTCGGCGACCTTGCCGGAGCCGATGAACGTGGCGGGGTCGGGCCGACTGCGGCGCTGGACCATGCCGTCGAGCACCTGAGAGCCTGCGGTCTCGGCGAGGCGGGCCAGCTCGGTCAGCGAGGCCCGGGCCTGCTCGGCGCTGCCCTCGGTCCACACGCCGACGAGGACGACACGTTCGAGACGCAGCTGCCGGTACTCGACCTCGGTCACATCGGCGAGCTCGGTCGAGAGGCCGGTCACGCGGCGCAGCGAGCCGCGCTCCTCGAGGTCCAGCTCGCCCGCTGAGGGAAGGCGGTTCGTGGAGCGGGATCGGTACTGGGAGAGTTCAGTCATCGTGGGAGGCATACTCCCACCGGAACGCTCACGGCGTCGCGCGGATTCCGGTGAGGTCGGCCTCCCCTCCTCCGTCGGGGTGCAGCCACCAATCGGCGTCCAGCTCACCCGACGCGACGAGCACGGCGGGGCCGTGCAGCACCGTGGTGTCCGGGGTGACGGTGACCCGCAGCCGTCCGCCCTTGGTCTGCACGTCGACCTCGCCCGTCGGCTCGCCCGCGGCGCGCAGCGCGGCCACGACCGCGGCGACGGTGCCGGTGCCACACGAGCGCGTCTCCCCCACCCCGCGCTCGTGCACCCGCATCGCCACCCGTCCGTCGCGGACCGGCGTCACGAACTCGATGTTCACGCCGTGGGGGAACAGCGCGCGGTCGTAGCCGGGCGCGACCGTCAGGTCCAGGGCGTCCAGTGCGACGTCGGTGACGCACGCGAGGTGCGGGTTGCCGACGTCCACCGCCGTCCCCTCGAACGCCCGTGCGGCCACCTCGGCGTTCGACGGCGGACCGACGCGGGCGGGGCCCATGTCGACGGCCACCCCGCCCCCGGTGAACCGCACCTCACGGACACCGGCCCGGGTGCCCAGCCGCAGCACGTCCGTCCCGGGCAGCCAGCCCGCGCGGTCGAGCCAGTGCGCGTAGACCCGCACGCCGTTGCCGCACATCTCCACCGCGCTGCCGTCCGCGTTGCGATAGTCCATGAACCACTCGACACCGGGCTCCGCGGGGAACGCGTCGTCCTTCAGCGCCGTCCACCGGACCACCCGCAGGACCCCGTCCGCGCCGAGCCCGCGACGGCGGTCGCAGAGGGCGGCGACCCGGGCGGCGGTCAGGTCGAGCGAGCCGTCGGGGTCGGGCAGGACGACGAAGTCGTTGTGGGTGCCGTGGCCCTTGGTGAACGGGATCCCGGTCATGGGTCCAGGGTACGAAGGGCCCGCCCGAGCAGGTCCGGCCCGGGGTCGAGCCAGACGATGCGGCGGTCGCGGCGGAACCAGGAACGCTGCCGGCGGACGAACCGCCGGGTGGCGCGCACCGTGTCCACCGCAGCGGTGCCGAGGTCCCCCTCCGAGTACGGGGCGCAGCCGTCGAGCGCGGCGGCGACCTGCTGGTAGCCGAGCGCCCGGGAGGCGGTGCGGCCCTCGCGCAGGCCGCGGTCGAGCAGCGCGCGGGTCTCCGCGACCAGGCCGCAGGCGAACATGCGGGCGACGCGGCGGGCGACCCGCTCGTCGAGCTCGCCCGTCGGCCGGTCCACGCCGAGCAGAACGGCGCCGTACCGCGGCGGCCCGCCTGTCTCGAGCCGAGCCGGGAACGGGCGTCCGGTGAGCGCCACGACCTCCAGCGCCCGCACGATCCGGCGCCCGTTGCTCGGCAGCACCACCGCGGCGGCGGCGGCGTCGACGGCGGCCAGGCGGGTGTGCAGTGCAGCCGGTCCGACGGTGGCCAGCTCCGCCTCCAGCTCCGCACGCAGCACCGGATCCGTGCCCGGGAACTCCAGCTCGTCGACCACCGCGTGCACGTACAGCCCCGAGCCTCCGACCAGTACCGGGGTGCGCCCGGTGCCGCGCAGGTCTTCGACGACCGCCCGCGCCGCCCGCTGGTAGGCCGCGACGGAGGCGGTCTCGGTGACGTCCAGGACATCGAGCAGGTGGTGTGGGACACCGGCGCGCTCGGCGGGGGCGGGCTTGGCCGTCCCGACGTCCATCCCCCGGTAGAGGGCCATCGCGTCGGCGTTGACGACCTCCCCGCCCAGGGCCGCGGCGAGCTCGACGCCGAGGCCGGACTTGCCCGTCGCGGTGGGCCCGACCACGGCGACCAGCGGCGGCGGACCGGCCGCCGGGGAGATCACAGACCGAAGGGTAGCGGGGTGGTCGGCTCGTCGCGGCAGAACCACCGTTCAGGGCGACGCACGGCGCGCAGCGGTTCCGGTCCGGGCGCGGAGCTGTTTGAATCCTTGGTGGCCACCGTCCTCTCATCGACCGGCGACGGCCCGCGGAACGTGGCCCCGCTGCGGCGGGGCGCCCGCCGTCATGGCGGGCCGGAGGAGGGAGACGACCGTGTCGGAGCAGCACCCGAGCCCGGAGCCGGACGGCACTCGGCTCGACGCCGCAGAGCAGCACCGTCCGGAGCCCCC
>JAEUJO010000333.1 GCA_016794615.1 Pseudonocardia sp.
GGCACGTCCGGTTACCCTGGTACGCCGCCGTCCGACCTCCGGGAGATGTGTGTCCCAGCTTGCCGTGTCGCCCGTTCCGGACCCGGCCGAACCCGGTGCCGCTCCCCCCGGACGCCCGTTGCGCGCCTGGCAGCGCAGCGCTCTGGCGCGTTACCTCGCCGCCCGGCCGCAGGACTTCCTCGCCGTCGCGACGCCGGGTGCGGGCAAGACCGCCTTCGCGCTGCGGGTGGCCGCGGAGCTGCTCGCGGACCGGACGATCACCGCTGTCACGGTCGTCACCCCCACGGAGCACCTCAAGCACCAGTGGGCGGCCGCCGCGGCGTCGGTGGGGATCGCGCTGGATCCCGACTTCCGCAACTCGACCGGTGCCACGTCGTCGGACTACACCGGCATCGCGATCACCTACGCCGGCGTCGCCGCCCACGCGATCCTGCACCGCAACCGGACGGAGTCGCGCCGCACGCTGGTGATCCTCGACGAGGTGCACCACGCGGGCGACGCGCGCTCGTGGGGTGAGGGGGTGCGAGAGGCGTTCGCGTCCGCGACGCGCCGTCTCACATTGACCGGGACGCCGTTCCGCAGCGACGACAACCCGATCCCGTTCGTCGACTACGTGCCGGACGGCGAGGGCCTGCTGCGCAGCCGTGCCGACCACTCCTACGGGTACTCGGAGGCGCTCGCCGACGGTGTGGTCCGGCCGGTCGTCTTCCTCGCGTACTCCGGGACGTCGAGCTGGCGCACCAGCGCCGGCGAGGAGATGACCGCACGGCTCGGCGAGCCGCTGACGGCCGAACAGACGGCGCGGGCCTGGCGGACCGCGCTGGACCCCGGGGGTGAGTGGATCCCCGCCGTGCTCGCCGCCGCGGACCGGCGGCTGGCCGGGCACCGCAACGGCGGGATGGACGACGCCGGCGGCCTGGTCATCGCCACGGACCAGACCACCGCGCGGGCGTACGCGGAGATCCTTCGCGACGTGACGGGCACCCCGCCCGTCGTCGTGCTGTCCGACGAGGCGGGTGCGTCGGACCGGATCGCCGCGTTCAGCAGGTCCGACGACCGGTGGATGGTCGCGGTCCGCATGGTGTCGGAGGGCGTGGACGTCCCGCGGCTCGCTGTGGGGGTGTACGCCACGAGCGCGTCCACACCGCTGTTCTTCGCCCAGGCGGTGGGCCGCTTCGTGCGGTCGCGGCGGGCGGGGGAGACGGCGTCGGTGTTCCTGCCGAGCGTCCCGGTGCTGTTGGGGCTGGCCAGCGAGCTGGAGGCACAGCGCGACCACGTCCTGGGCAAGCCGCACCGCTCGGACGAGCAGTGGGACGACGAGGAGCTGGCAGCGGCGAACCGGCAGCAGGACGAGCCGGGGGAGGACGAGAAGTCGTTCACCGCCCTGCACGCCGACGCCGAGCTGGACCAGCTGATCTACGACGGCACCTCGTTCAGCGCGGACGAGGAGGACTTCATCGGGTTGCCCGGCCTGCTGGAACCGGACCAGGTGCGTACCCTGCTCAGCTCGCGGCAGAAGGAGTGGGTGGCCCGGCCGAAGGCGCCCACTCCGGCCCCCGCCGCCCCGCCGCCCCCCGCGGAGCGCACCCAGCTGACGGTCCGCGAGCGGCTCAACGGGCTGCGCAAGGAGCTGAACACCCTCGTCGCTCTGTACAACCACCGGACGATGAAGCCGCACGGGATGATCCACAACGAGCTCCGCAGGACCTGCGGCGGCCCTCCGACGGCCATGGCGAGCATCGAGCAGCTCGAGGAGCGCATCGCCACGCTCCGCTCCTGGCGCTGACGCTGCTGGACAGCGGCGGGGCGGGAACCGGACCCGGTTCCCGCCCCGTCGAGGTGAGCGTTGCAGCGCTGTGCGCCGGTGCGGTCAGCCTGACTGCACCTGGATGTCCAGCTCGCGCATCTTGTCACCGTGGGCGCGTGCGTGGTGCCCGCAGAAGAGGAGTTCTCCACCGGAGGGCAGGACAGCTCGGACCTTGGCAGCCGCGCCGCAGCGGTCACAGCGGTCGGCGGCGGTCAACTCGGGCCGGGAAAGGGTTCCAGGCTGCACAGCGGTCTCCCTCCGTCTCGATACCGGGTCTGCCGGTACCGCTCGATGCGACGAACCGCCTTCGCGGTACGTCCACTCTTGCAGACGCACAACACCCCGGTGACTGTTCCCGGCGTGCGTCGCGACACCCGTCACGTCGTGACCGTGTAGAGGTCCGGCCACCGTCCGGGGATCGCCCGGGGAGGTCCGGCCTCCGGATTCAGTTGACTACGGGTAAATGATGGGGCCACGTGATGTGACACCGCAAGGTGGGGGACGTAAACACGGGTTACATGCTGACGCTACGGAGAGTAACAGCTTGAGCGTCCGAGCACGGCGGATCCCGGCGCCTGGGCTCTTCGTACTGAGCGGGGTGTCGATGTGTGTCGGCGCGGCGCTCGCGGTCGGCCTGTTCGACCTGCTCGCGCCGTCCGCGGTCGCCGTCCTCCGGCTGATCGGTGCGGCCGCGGTGCTGCTGGCGTGGCGCAGGCCGCCCGCCGGCGCCTGGCGCGGGCGTCGCTTCGCCCGTGCCGCCGCCCTCGGGTTGGCGACGGGCCTGATGAACCTGGCCTTCTACGAGGCGATCGCACGGCTTCCGCTGGGCACCGCCGTGGCGGTCGAGTTCTGCGGTCCGGTGGCCGTCGCGGCGATCGCCTCGCGGCGTCCCCGCGACGTCGCCGCGGTGCTGCTGGCCGCGACGGGCGTGCTGCTCATCGTGGATGCCCGCTGGTCAGTGGCGCCGTGGGGGGTGGTGTGGGCGCTTGCGGCGGCAACGATGTGGGCGGCGTACATCCTGCTCGGTGCGCGGGTGGCGGCGGTCGGCAACGGTGTCGACGACCTGGCAGTCGGCTTCGGCGCGGCCGCCCTGCTGCTCTCGCCCGTGCTCCTGTTCGGCAATCCGGGCGGGACCGCGGCGCTCGTCGATCCGGTCGTCCTGGGGCTGGGCCTGGGCGTCGGCGTGCTCTCCAGCGTGGTGCCCTACGTACTCGACCAGGTCGTCCTGCGGCGCGTGGGCACCGCCCGGTTCGCCGTGCTCCTCGCGCTGCTGCCGGCCACCGCGACGGTCGTCGGGCTGGTGCTGCTGGCCCAGCTGCCGGGGCCGGCCGAGGCGCTGGGGATCGCGGCGGTCGTCGGTGCTGTCGCGCTGCGCTCACGGGACGGCGACCCACCGGCCGGGCCACCGCAATCCACTACGGAGAGTAATCTTGCCGAAGACGACGCTCGGTAGCCGTCCTGCCTCCCTGTGAGTGATGCGACGTAGCCGCTCGCCGCAGTCTCCGGCGTCGGTGTGGCGCAGGTCGCACACGTCCGGTCGGCGCGCTGGTCCAGTTCGTGGCAGTGCCTGCCGGCTCCGCGGTCGGGGTGGGCGCCGAGCACGGATGGTGGCGAGAATCACCTGATCGAACGTCAGCGCATCATGCGTGCGGGCGCGGGTGCCTGACGGAGGCCGCGAGCAGCCGCAACGAACGCCATGTCGCGAGACCCAATCGTGATGCAAATACGGCGGCTTGAACGGTTCAGTGTGGTTGGCACCACGCCCAGCCGCGACATACGTTGCCGGCCACAACATTCTCCCGCTCCGCGGGCCCAACGAGGTGGAGGAGGACGACGTATGCGCACGAGGATGACGGCCACCAGGAGGACGGCGGTACTGGCCGCCGGTCTTGGTCTGACGATGGTGCTCGCCGCCTGCGGCCAGAACGCCGCGGCGCCGAGCGGCGGCGGAGCAACGAGCGCTGCGCCGGCGGCCGGTGGCGTCAAGGTCGGTGTGATCCTCCCCGAGACCCAGAGCTCGGCGCGGTGGGAGGGATTCGACAAGCCGCTGCTCACCGCGGCCATGCAGGCCGAGGGCCTCGACGCCGACATCCAGAACGCGCAGGGCGACGAGCAGAAGTTCTCCACCCTGGCCGACGGCATGATCTCCAGTGGCGTGAAGGTCCTGGTCATCGCCTCGATCACCAGCGAGTCGGGCGCCGCGGTCGCCGCGAAGGCGAAGGCCCAGGGCATCCCGACGATCGACTACGACCGGCTGAGCCTCGGCGGCACCAGCGACTACTACGTGTCGTTCGACAACGAGAAGGTCGGCGCGCTGCAGGGCCAGGGAATGGCCGACGCCCTGAAGGGCAAGCAGGGCGCGCAGGTCATCGAGATCGAGGGCGCACCCACCGACAACAACGCCACGCTGTTCCACAACGGCCAGCTGAGCGTCCTGCAGCCCCTGTACGACTCGGGCGCGCTCAAACTGGTGGCGAGCCAGGCCATCCCGAACTGGGACAACCAGGTCGGCGGCACCACGTTCGAGCAGCTCCTCACCGCCAACGGCGGCAAGGTGGACGGCGTCGTCGCCGCGAACGACGGCCTCGCCGGTGCGGTGATCACCGTGCTCACCAAGTACGGGCTCAACGGCCAGGTTCCGGTCACCGGTCAGGACGCCACCCCGGACGGCCTGCAGGCCATCCTGCGGGGCGACCAGTACATGACGGTGTACAAGCCGATCAAGCAGGAGGCCGACGCCGCGGCCAAGCTGACCGCCGCGCTCGCCAAGGGCGACACCGCCGCCGCCGACGCACTCGCCACCGGCAGCGTCGACGACACGAAGGGCAACCGGCAGGTCAAGTCGGTGCTGCTGACTCCGCAGTCGATCACCAAGGACAGCGTCAAGACGGTGGTCGACGAGGGGCAGGTCACGGCGTCGGAGATCTGCGTCGGCAATCTGCAGGCCACCTGCCAGCAGTTGGGCATCAACGCCGGCTGACATCGCAGCATGGTGGCCCTGTACCAGCCGGATTGCAGTATGGCCACCTTGCTGCAATCCCGGCACCCACAGCGGCCGTGACCGATCCGGCCACGACGCGGCCGCCGCCCACCCCGTGGGAGGCGGCCGCCCCGCGTCAGATCATTGCCCGGCCCACGGGCCTGTTCTTCACTCCAGGAGACCGCGGTGCTGCTGCAGCTGAACAAGGTCAACAAGAGCTTCGGTGCCGTCCAGGTGCTGCACGACGTCGACTTCTCGGTGCGCGCGGGCGAGGTCACCGCACTCGTCGGTGACAACGGCGCCGGCAAGTCCACGCTGGTCAAGTGCGTCGCGGGGATCTACCCGATCGACAGCGGCGAGATCGTGTTCGAGGACAAGCCGGTCGCGATCCACGGTCCGACCGACGCCTCGGCGCTCGGCATCGAGGTCGTGTACCAGGACCTCGCGCTCGCCGACAACCTCGACATCGTCCAGAACATGTTCCTCGGCCGTGAGCGCGGGAAACCCTGGCTGCTCGACGAGGCGGACATGGAGCAGGCCGCCCGGAGCACCCTCGCGTCGCTCGCAGTGCGCACCGTGACCTCGGTGCGGACGCCCGTCGCGGCGCTGTCCGGTGGCCAGCGCCAGACCGTGGCGATCGCCAAGGCCGTGCTCTGGGATTCCCAGGTCGTGCTGCTCGACGAGCCGACCGCGGCGCTGGGCGTCGCGCAGACCCGCCAGGTCCTCGACCTCGTCCGCAGACTGGCCGAGCAGGGTCTGGGCGTCGTGCTGATCAGCCACAACATGGCCGACGTGTTCGAGGTCTCCGACCGCATCGCCTGCCTCTACCTGGGCCGGATGGTCGCGCAGGTGCCCACCCGCGACGTCTCTCACGGCCAGATCGTCGAGCTGATCACCGCGGGCCGCTCGGGCGACCTGGGCCTCGCCCGCCCCGAAAGCGTGAGCATCTGATGCCCGCACATCCCACCCCCGAGGGAGGTGCCGTGCCGCCCACCGACCCCGAACCGGGCCCCGACGAGCCCGGTTCGGCGCAGCTCGACACCCAGCCCGACCCGCCGGCCGACGTCGACCGCGACGGTTCGGACCCGCGCGCCGCGACCCGCGGGTCCGGTGCGGGGCCGGTCTCGGCGGCCGAGCGCGCCGGCCCCGCCTCGTCGCGCGCCGCCGACTTCGGCATCGACACCACCACCAGGACCACCGGCGAGGCCGTCCGCGCGTACCTGCAGAACCTGCGCAACGGCGAGCTCGGCTCCCTGCCGGCGCTGCTGGGGCTGCTCGCGCTGTTCATCCTGTTCACCGTCCTCGACAGCAGCGGGACGTTCCCGAGCCTGCTCAATCTGGCCAACCTGCTCCAGCAGGGCGCCGGCCAGACGGTCATCGCCATGGGCCTGGTGTTCGTGCTGCTCATCGGCGAGATCGACCTCGCCGCCGGCACCGCGTCCGGGCTGGCCGCCGCGGTACTGGCACTGCACCAGGTGAGCAACGGCAATCTGCTCGGCGCGATGGGCACCACGGTGTTCGTCGCCTTCGTCGCGATCGTGGCCGTGGCTGTCGCGCTCGCGGTGTGGCTGCGGATCTGGGTCGGTGCGGCCTTCGGCGGCCTGGGGCTGGTGCTGATACTCGTGGGCTTCCCGCCGAACGCCTGGTTCGAGATGCTGCTCGCCGTCTGCGTGGGCGTGGTGATCGGCGTGCTGACCGGCTTCATGGTCGCGAAGCTCGGCATGCCGTCGTTCGTGGTGACCCTCGCACTCTTCATCTCCTGGCAGGGCGTGATCCTGCAGCTCATCGGCGACGGCGGGACGCTGGGCCTGCGCAACCCGGTGCTCGTCGCCGTCGCCAACGGGAGCATGTCGACCGCCGGCAGTTGGCTGCTGTTCCTGGTCGGCGCGGGCGGTTACGCGGCCGTTCTGCTGAACCGTCAGTTCCGCCGACGCAGGCTCGGGCTCGTCGCCCAGCCCACCGGCCTGGTGCTGATCAAGATCGGGTCGGTGGTGCTGCTCGCGGCGGTGATCACCTTCCTGCTCACCCTCGACCGCTCGCCGGGCCTGCTCCGGATCGCCGGCGTGCCGTACGTCGTGCCGATCGTGCTGGTGGTGCTCGTGACGGGGACCTACCTGCTCGACCGGACCCGGTTCGGGCGCCACGTCTACGCGGTCGGCGGCAACCGGGAGGCGGCGCGGCGGGCCGGCATCGACGTCGTGCGGATCCGGGCGACGGTCTTCGTCATCTCCTCCGCGCTCGCCGCAGTCGGCGCGATCATCTACTCGTCGAAGGTCGGCTCGGTGTCCCCGAGCTCCGGAGGCGGGAACACGCTGCTGTTCGCCGTCGGTGCGGCGGTGATCGGCGGGACGTCGCTCTTCGGCGGCCGGGGCCGGCTCAGCAACGCCGTCATCGGTGGCGCGGTGCTGGCGACGGTGAACAACGGTCTGGGCCTGCTGGGACAGCCGGCGTCGGTGGTCTTCCTGGTCAACGGCGTCGTCCTGCTGCTCGCCGCAGGGGTGGACGTGCTGTCCCGGCGCCGATCGGCCGCTTCCGGCCGGTGAGCGAGCGGACGGTTCAGCGCAGCGCGTACGCGAAGCGTCGACCGAGCGTCGGCGGGGAGTTCGGTGAGCGAGCG
>JAEUJO010000357.1 GCA_016794615.1 Pseudonocardia sp.
GATCAAACGCCCTGGCTCGACGCCCCGCCACGGGTGCTGGTCGGCGGCCTGGTCACCCACCGGCAGCGGCCCGCGACGGCGGGCGGGGTCACGTTCCTCAACCTGGAAGACGAGACGGGCATGCTCAACGTCACCTGCTCGGAGGGGCTGTGGCGGCGCTACCGGACGGTGGCGCTCGGCAGCGCCGCGCTGCTGGTGAGGGGACGATTGGAGCGCAGCGAGGAGGGGGTGCTGAACCTGGTGGCGGACCGGTTGGCACGGCTGGTGCTCGCCGTGCCGGTGAAGTCGCGCGACTTCCGCTGACCACGTACCGAGCAGCCACCTCCCTCGGCCGCTGGTTCGTGATCGACGCGAGAGGGACGCGTTGCCGGTACCGGCAACCGTGGTGTCACGCTCGTACGGCGGCGCTCGGTGATCGACCCCGCTCGCCCGGGTCTGCGAGGATGACCCGGTGAGCGCCGGCCCCGACCCCGTGACACCGCCGGAGCCGCGCGCACCGTGGTCCCGCCTCCCGGCCGAGTGGCCGATGCTGCTCGTGCTCGCGATCGCGGTCGTCGGGTTGCTGCGCGTGGCGACGGCCCACTGGCGCGAGGGCTCGGTGCTGCTCGGCGGAGCTCTGCTGGTCGCCGCTGCCCTGCGCGCGGTGCTGCCCCCGGACCGCACGGGGCTGCTCGCGATCCGCAGCCGGGTCGTCGACATCCTGGCCTACTCGACCCTGGGCCTCGCCGTCGTGCTGCTCGCGGTGACGATCACCCGGGGCTCGCTGACCGTGACGTAGCCCGCTCCACCCCGTGTTGTCGGACCCCGTAAGTAGGCTCCCCCCTCAGGGGGTGTCGAGAAGCCGCCGGTCGCGCCCCGGGGGCGCGGGACCCGGTTTCTCAGCACCCTCTCAAACAGCAGCGGTGCGAGCGGAGGGCCGGTATGGCGAAGATCAAGGTCGAGGGCACCGTCGTCGAGCTCGACGGCGACGAGATGACGCGGATCATCTGGCAGTTCATCAAGGACAAGCTGATCCACCCGTACCTCGACGTGAACCTCGAGTACTACGACCTCGGCATCGAGGCGCGCGACAAGACGGACGACCAGATCACCGTCGACGCCGCGAACGCGATCAAGAAGTACGGCGTCGGCGTGAAGTGCGCCACGATCACCCCGGACGAGGCGCGGGTGGAGGAGTTCGGCCTCAGGCGCATGTACCGCTCCCCGAACGGCACGATCCGCAACATCCTCGGCGGCGTCATCTTCCGCGAGCCGATCATCATCTCGAACATCCCGCGCCTGGTGCCCCACTGGACGCAGCCCATCGTCGTCGGCCGCCATGCCTACGGCGACCAGTACCGGGCCACCGACTTCCGGTTCCCCGGCGAGGGCACGCTGACGATCACGTTCACGCCGAAGGACGGGTCCGCGCCCATCGAGCACGAGGTCTTCCAGGCACCCGGTCCCGGTGTGGCGCTGTCGATGTACAACCTGGACGAGTCGATCCGGGACTTCGCGCGCGCCTCCCTGAACTACGGGCTGAACCGCGAGTACCCGGTCTACCTGTCCACCAAGAACACGATCCTCAAGGCCTACGACGGGCGCTTCAAGGACCTGTTCCAGGAGATCTTCGAGTCCGAGTTCAAGGATCGCTTCGAGGCCAAGGGACTCACCTACGAGCACCGCCTGATCGACGACATGGTGGCCGCCGCGCTCAAGTGGGAGGGCGGCTACGTCTGGGCCTGCAAGAACTACGACGGCGACGTGCAGTCCGACATCGTCGCGCAGGGGTTCGGGTCGCTGGGCCTCATGACCAGCGTGCTGATGACCCCGGACGGACGCACGGTCGAGGCGGAGGCCGCGCACGGCACTGTCACCCGGCACTACCGTCAGCACCAGGCAGGCAAGCCGACGTCGACGAACCCGATCGCGTCGATCTATGCCTGGACGCGCGGGCTCGCGCACCGCGGCAAGCTCGACAACACCCCCGAGGTGACGGCGTTCGCGGACAAGCTCGAAGACGTCGTGGTCAAGACCGTCGAGAGCGGTAAGATGACCAAGGACCTCGCCCTGCTGATCGACAAAGACGCGCCCTTCCTCACGACCGAGGACTTCCTGGCCACGCTCGACGAGAACCTCAAGGCCGCCAGCAGCTGACCCCCTGCCCCGGGCCACCGCTTTCCGCCGCGATGCCCGGTCGGCTACCGTCGGCGGTCGATCGGGCATGCCGGAAGGCGGAGCGACATGGCGAAGTGGACCTCCTCGCTCAGAAGGCCGTGGAGGGTGCGCGGGTGGGGCCTGGTCTTCCTGGCCGGGATCGTCCTGACGATCCTCGCGATGATCGACGCTCCCGCCGACAACGGCACGAGCGCGGTCCCCACCGCGGACAATTCCACCGGCTGCCAGCTGCGGGTCTCGGCGGCCGAGTTGCGCGTGCGGGCGGGGCCGAGCACGGACGCCGCGCAGGTCGAGGTGCTGTCGGAGGGCGCGGTCGTCGACGGCACGCGTGTGGTCACGGACGGGTTCCGCGAGCTGGAGGGCAACCGCTGGGCCGCGGACCAGTTCCTCACGCCGATGCCCAACACGAACTGCAGCTGAGCGGGTCTGGAGAACCTGCGGGCGGTGCTCGATCCGGTTGACGCGTCGTGGTGTCATGCCGGGGTGACCGCTCCTGCCCATCGCAACGTCGACCTCGTGCTCACCCACCTGCGCGCCGGGGGCGCGGCGCCGCATGCCCTCGACGGCATGCTGGTGCTGCCCGATGCCGTGACCACCGCCGTGGCGGCGGCCGCCGCACTCGGGGTCGAGGTCGGGCAGATCGCGAACTCGCTGGTGTTCGACGCCGACGGCGTGCCGCTGCTGGTGCTGACCTCCGGCGCGCACCGGGTCGACACGGGCAAGGTCGCCGCCCTGATCGGCGCGGAGCGGGTGCGCCGGGCGTCCCCGGACTTCGTGCGCGCGGCGACGGGCCAGGCGATCGGGGGCGTCGCCCCGGTCGGCCACCCGGCACCGCTGCGCACGCTCGTCGACCGTGCCCTGGAGCAGTACGCCGAGGTGTGGGCCGCCGGCGGCATCGCGCACGCGGTGTTCCCCACTACATGCGCTGAGCTGGTGAAAGTGACCGGCGGGCAGCTGGCCGACGTCGGGTGACCGGGGTCGTCAAAGGCGCCGCCGGTAGCTAGAATTATGGCTATGGAGACGACATCGTTGGCCGACGCGAAGAACCGGCTGAGTGAGCTGGTCAGCACGGTGCAGGGCACCTGGGAGCGGGTGACCATCACCAAGAACGGCAAGCCGGTGGCGGTGCTGATGGCGGTTGAGGACCTGGAGAGCCTGGTCGAGACCCTGGAGGTCCTGTCCGATCCGGAGGCGATGGCGGCCATCGCCGAGGACCGGTCCGGAGCGGGCGAGCTGACCACAGGTCAGGAGATGGCAGCGATCCTGACGAAGCGGCTGGGCCGCGGCGCGGCGTGAGCTACGAGCTGCGGCTGTCCCGGGCGGCGCGGAAGGCACTTGCCGAGACGTTGCCCGAGACTGTCGCCGCGGCGGTCTGGGAGTTCGTCAGTGGACCGCTGCTCGACAACCCACACCGGGTCGGTAAGCCGCTGCGGTTCGAGCTGGAGGGCTACTACTCGGCGCGCCGCGGGCAGTACCGGGTCATCTACCGCATCGACGACCGCGAGGTGATCGTCGACGTGATCAAGATTTCGCATCGGGGCGACGCCTACTCGTAGGGCATGGCGCGGAGAAGCCGGCGTCACGAAAGGGTGTCAGATCGAGCACTTCCCGCACGCGGTGTTCCCCACTACATGTGCTGAGCTGGTGAAAGTGACCGGCGGGCAGCTCGCCGACGTCGGGTGATCGGACGAGGAGAGGATTGTCCACCCGGCGGTGTAACCATCTGAACACTCCGGGCGACAGTACCGGTGTCCCGCCCCGTGAACCACCGGAGGAGCTGCCTCATGTCCACCAGCCCGGGCGCCGCCACGTGCGCCGGCTGCTCCACGCCACTGCACGGTTGGGCGGGTCCCTGCCGGAACTGCGGGCACGTGCCGACCGCCACTCCGGCTCCGTCGTCCGTGTCACCCGCCGCTCCACCGAATGCGGGCATGCCGCCCCATGCACAGCCCATGGTCCACGTCGTCAACGCCAAGTCGCCCGGTGTCGCCGTGCTCCTGTCGTTCATCTGGCTCGGCGCCGGACATCTCTACGTCGGCAACATCGGCCTCGGTATCGGGCTCATGGTGTTCGACTTCTTCCTCGTCCTGGTCAGCCTCATCCCGCTCTCGTGGATCCTCACGGTCCCGGTGTGGTTGATCTCTTTCGTCTTCATCGCGATCCACGTGTCGAACGCAGCGAAGGCCTTCAACGCGCGAAACGGCATCGTCGTGCGCTGACCCGTAACGCCGTGTGCCCGGTCGTCGACCGATGAGTCATGGTCGGGTCCAGATCGTCGACACGCATCGGTGCCGCGGAACGGGCTGCGGCCCAGCAGGCGCTGCAACAGCACCTCAACGCCGGCCGCCTGCAGGTCGAGGAGTACGCCGACCGGTCCGCCGCCGCGGCGGGCGCGCTCACGGCGTCGGAGCTCTCGGTGCTCTTCGCCGACCTGCCGCGGCCGCACCCGAAGCTGCCCGGCTCGGGGATCCGCGCGCCACGCAACATCGCGCTCGTCGCCGGCGCCGGCGTGCTCGTCCTTCTCGGGGTGGTGGCGTTCCTGTTCGGCGGCGCGACAGCGCCGACCCCGGTGGCCGGTCCGACTCCGGCTCCGCAGCCGACCGGCCGGGTGCTCCCGACGACGGCGACCCGCACCGCACCGGTGACGACGAGCGCCGAGGGGACCACGGTGCCGATGGCGGGCGCGACCGTCCGCCGGACGACCGGTAGCCAGGCGATCACCTTGCGGCCGAACTACGGCGTGGACCTCGACGACAACGTCAGCCCGAACTGGAGCGTCGGTCAGGGGTGCTGCAACCGGGACGTCGGATGGGCTCCCGACGCGAGCGCGCTCTACATCTCGGACGACTACGCCGTGATGACCGGCACCCCCGACTACACGGCCTGCGCGCAGGAGACCGGCTACACCGACGGCAGCATCGAGCGCGGGAACCTGCAGGTCGGCGAGAGCCTCTGCGTGCGCACCAGCGGCCACCGCTACGCGCTCGTCACGATCGACGACGTGAGCGACCAGGGCATGCAGTTCCGGACCACCGTCTGGGACCCCCCGTTCGCGTCGTGAGGCTGCCGGCATTCCGCCGACGAGCGAGCGTCGCCCGGCCATGACGCTGCAGGGCTTCGAGCTGGTGGTGCACGTCTTCGTCGTCGCCGACGGCACCCCCGCCGACCGGCGCTTCGTCGTGGACCTGTGGCACCGCTGCGTCGCGGAGTTCGCGCTCGACGACGCCGTCGCGCCCCACCCGACCGACTGGCTCGCGGTCCCGGCCGTGGCCGACGGGGGCGAGGCCCTGCTCGCGGTGCGTTCCGGCGCCGGCCCCGGCGTGCACCAGGTGGCCGCGCGCCGCGTGCACGACGTCCTGTGCCTGTCGCTGGTCCTGGCCCCGCCGAACGCCTCCGGGTGGGACGAGCTGGAGGCCCGCTGGGAGCGGGTGCAGCGGCCGCCGACCTCGGGGATGCTCGGGACGGTCCGGATCCTGCAGGCGCGCCTGGCGGAACCGGACGCGGTGCTCGACGTCGCCGCGCTC
>JAEUJO010000016.1 GCA_016794615.1 Pseudonocardia sp.
TTCCGGGCTCGACCTGCGCTGGGTCGACCCCGCCGTGCGCCCCCAGGACGACCTGTTCGCCCACCTCAACGGCGTCTACCTGCGCGAGCACGAGATCCCGGCGGACCGCGCGCAGGACGGCGCCTTCCGTGACCTGCGGGACCGTGCCGAGGAGGACGTGCGCGCGATCGTCGAGGACGCACCGAACGCAGAGGGCCCCGACGCGGAGCGGATCGCCGCGCTGTACGCGTCGTTCATGGACGTCGGGCGCGTCGAGGCGCTCGGGGTCGCGCCGCTGCAGCCGCTGCTCGACGAGGTCGCGGCGGCCGCGGACCGGGCCGCGCTCGCCACCGTGCTCGGCCGCCGCCAGCGGCAGGGCCGCGCGTCGCTGTTCGGCACCTACGTCGGCACGGACGCGAAGGACTCCAGCCGCTACCTGGTGCACCTGAGCCAGTCCGGGCTGGGCCTGCCGGACGAGTCGTACTACCGCGAAGACGCCTACGCCGAGATCCGCACCGCCTACGTCGCCCACCTCGCGCGGCTCGCCGAGCTGGTGGGGTCGGCCGACCCGCAGGGGCTCGCCGAGCAGGTCATGGAGCTGGAGACGGCGCTGGCGGCGGCGTCCTGGGACCGGGTCACCAACCGGGATGCCGAGAAGACCTACACGCTCATGACGTTTCCCGCTCTGCAGGCGAACGCGCCCGGCTTCGACTGGGAGCCGTGGCTGGCGGCACTGCAGGCCCCGAAGGGCGCGCTCGCCGAGATCATCGTGCGCCAGCCCAGCTTCGTCGCTGCGGCGGCCGCCCTGTGGACGGACCGCCCGCTCGACCAGTGGAAGGCGTGGCTGGCCATCCGCACGGCCTCGGCCTGCGCGGACTATCTGAACGACGCCGTGGTGCAGGAGGACTTCGCGTTCTACGGCCGCACGCTGTCGGGCACGCCGGAGCTGCGCGAGCGCTGGAAGCGCGGCGTGTCGCTGGTGGAGGGCGCGCTGGGCGAGGCGGTCGGCAAGCTCTACGTCGAGCGGCACTTCCCGGCGGCGGCCAAGGAACGGATGGTGACGCTCGTCGCGAATCTCGTCGAGGCGTACCGGCAGAGCATCTCGACGCTGGACTGGATGGGCCCGGCGACCCGGGAGCGCGCGCTGGCGAAGCTCGCGAGGTTCACGCCCAAGATCGGCTACCCGGACTCGTGGAAGGACTACTCGACGCTGGACGTGCAGGCCGACGACCTGCTCGGCAACGTGCTGCGGGCGAGCGAGTGGGAGAGGGACCAGGAGCTGGCCAAGATCGGCAAGCCCGTCGACCGGGACGAGTGGCTGATGACCCCGCAGACGGTCAACGCCTACTACCACCCACGCATGAACGAGATCGTGTTCCCGGCCGCGATCCTGCAGCCCCCGTTCTTCGAGGCCGACGCCGACGACGCCGCGAACTACGGCGGGATCGGCGCGGTGATCGGGCACGAGATCGGGCACGGCTTCGACGACCAGGGCAGCAAGTACGACGGTGCCGGCAACCTCACGGACTGGTGGGAGCCGGAGGACCGCGCGGAGTTCGAGCGGCGGTCGAAGGCGCTGATCGCCCAGTACGACGCGTTGACCCCGGCCGGGCTGCCCGAGCACCACGTGAACGGCGCGCTGACCGTCGGGGAGAACATCGGCGACCTCGGTGGGCTCACGATCGCGCTCAAGGCGTACCGGATCGCGACCGAGGGCACCGAGCCGCCGGTGCTCGACGGGTTCACCGGGCTGCAGCGCGTACTGCTCGGGTGGGCGCAGGTGTGGCGGTCCGTCACCCGCGACGAGGAGGCGGTGCGGCGGCTGGCCGTGGACCCGCACTCCCCGCCGGACCTGCGGTGCAACGCCGTGGTCACTAACCTCGACGCCTTCCACGACGCGTTCGGTGTCCAGGAGACGGACGCGCTGTTCACCCCGCCGGGCCAGCGGGTGCACATCTGGTGAGCGAGCAGAGTTTCGCAAGCCATCTGGCCGGCCTGGATCCGGGCGCGCTGACGGCGCTGCTCGAGCACCGCCCGGACGCGCTGCTGGAGCCGGCACCACGCAGCTTCGCCGAGCTGGCCCAGCGGCTGGGCGCCGTCGACTCGCTCGCCGCGGCGCTCGAGCGGGTGGACGCCGACGAGGTCGCGGTCGTCCGCGCGGTCGCGCTCGGGGCCGGCACCGTCGCGGAGCTGGCGGCGCGCTGCCACGCGTCGGTGGACCAGGTCCGCGGTGTCGTGGCCGGGCTCGACGCACGGGGCCTGGCCTGGCCTGCCGACGACCGGGTCGGGCTGCCGACCCGGCTGGCGGCGGACTTCGCCGCGGACGTGCACACGTTCCTCCCGCTCTCCGCGCTCGCGGGCCGGATCCGCGTGGACGACCTGCGCACCGCCGTCGAGGGGCTGGGCGGCGACGCCGCGGGCCTGCGCAAGGCGGAGCTCGTCGACCGGCTCACCAGGCTGTACGCGGACACCGAGCTGGTCGCGCGAAGGGTTGACGCGCTGCCGGCACCTGCGCGGGAGCACCTGGACCTGTTGGCGGGCCCCGGCGGCGTGTGGGACGTCGGGTTCGACCTGCGCCGCACCGGTCCGACCGCGGTCCTCGTGCACGCCGGGCTGCTGCTGCAGGCCGGGTACGGCCCGCCGGTGCTGCCCCGTGAGGTCGTGCTGGCACGGGTGGGCGGCGACCGCCTGCGCGGCCGGCCGGAGCTCGCGGCGTCGACGAACCCGCCGGACGACGGCCGGGCCGGGGCCGAGGCGGCGCTCCTGGCGTTGACGACACTGCTCGACGAGGCGCGGCACCGCCCGCTCGCGGCGCTCAAGAAGGGCGGGATCGGTGCACGGGAGCGCGCCCGGCTGTCCGGCAAGGTCGGGATCGCCGAGCCGGCGCTGTGGATCGACGTCGCCACCGCCGCGGGCTTCCTGGCGCGTGCCACGAGCGGGTACGGAGTGGCCGCGGCGTACGAGGCCTGGCGGGAGGAGACCGCGGCCCGCCGGTGGGCCGCGGCCGCGCTGGCCTGGTTCGCGCTGGACGTCGCGCCGACGAGCCGCGAGACCGACGACGGGGAGGTGCCACCGCCGGAGCCGATGGTGTCGGCCGCCGGGCTGGTCCGCCGCGCGCTCCTGCGGGCGGCGGCAGGCGGCCGCTCGCTCCGGGCGGCGACGGCGGAGATCGGCTGGTTCTGCCCCCTGCACCCGTACGACGCCACCGGGCTCGAGCGGAAGGCCGCCGCGGCGGTGCACGAGGCCACACTGCTCGGCGTCGTCGTCGGCGATCGGCTCTCCGCGGTCGGCGAGCACCTGGTCGCGCTGGCGGAGCGGTCGGACGCCGTCGACGCGCTCGGCACCGCCTGCGCAGGCCTGCTGCCGGACGCGCGGAACCTGCTGGTGCTGCAGTCGGACCTCACGGCTGTCGTGTCCGGTCAACCCAGCGCCGCGGCGGCCCGGCTGCTCGCGGCCGCCGCCGTACCGGAGGCGCGAGGCGTTGCCACCACCTGGCGCTTCTCCCCCGCCAGCGTGCGTTCGGCGCTCGATGCGGGATGGACGGTGGAGGAGTTGACCGCCGAGCTCGCCGCGGTCACGGACCGGGCGCTCCCGCAGCCGCTGGAGTACCTCATCGCGGACGTCGCCCGCCGGCACGGCGCCGTCCGCGTCCGCGGGGCGCGATGCGTCGTCACCGGGTCGCCCGCCGAGGTTGCAGAGATCCTGGCGACGCGCTCGCTGCGCACCCTGCACCTGAGCCGACTTGCTCCCACCGTGCTGGCCTGCCCGTTCGAGCCGGACGAGGTCGTCTCCCGACTCCGCACGGCCGGGTTCGCCCCGATGCCGGAAGACGGCACGGGCGCGGTGATCGTGCCGGACCGCGCCGCCGCCCCGGCCCGCGCGGTGCAGGCTCCCACCCTGCGCGCGAGACGCCGGGTCACCGCCACGGAGCTCGCCACCCGCCTCCGCAGTGGCACGGCCCCGCCGGTCACGCGGAGCCACGCGCAGCTCAGCGTGCTCGCGCCGCAGCTGGACGATGCCGAGGTGGCGCTGCTCGCGGATGCGCTGGACAACGCCGCGGATGTGCGCATCGCCTACCGCAACCGGGCCGGGAACCGGTCGGTCCGGACGATCCGCCCGGAAGACCTCTACGACCGCTGGGTCAGCTCGTGGTGCCACCTGCGCGGAGCGCAGCGCGAGTTCGCGGTCTCGGGCATCGAGTCGGTCTCCCCGGCGGGATGAGCGTGGATCAGTGGGCGAGGGCCGGAGGCCACGACCGGCGGACCACCGCCGGGCTCGGGCGGGCGCCGGTTCTCGCCGCCGCCGACGGCCGCAGGCTGGTGCCGATCCTCACCTACCACTCCGTCAGCGACGACCCGCCGGAGCCGATCCGCCGCTGGTCGGTGACCCCGGCCCGGCTGCGTGCGCACCTCGCAGCGCTGCGGCACACCGGCTTCACCGGGCTCACCGTGACCGGGCTGCTCGCCTGCTACCGGGGGGAACGCGAGCTGCCGGAGCGGCCGGTCGTCCTCACCTTCGACGACGGGTACGAAGACTTCCTGCTCGACGCGCTGCCCGCGCTGGCCGACGCCGGCTTCCCGTCGACGCTCTACGCCAGCTCGGGCCTGCTGCGCGACGAGCGCTCCGCGGCCGACCGGCCCGGCCGGATGCTCGACTGGCGCCAGCTCGGTGAGGTCGCGGCCGCGGGCGTCGAGATCGGGGCGCACAGCCACACGCACCGCGAGCTGGACGTCCTGTCGGGCCGCGAGGCGGCCTGGGAGGTCACGCACTCGGGGCAGCGGCTGCGTGCCGAGCTCGGGCTGCCGATCCGCACATTCGCCTACCCCTACGGCTACTCGAACCGGGACGTCCGGTCGGCCGTCCGGGACGCGGGTTACGACGCGGCGTGCGGGGTGAAGAACGCCTACAGCCACTCCGGCGACGACCGGTGGGCGCTGTCGCGGATCCTCGTCGAGCGCGATCTCGACACCGCCGCGTTGACCCGGCTGGTCACCAGACCCGTCCTGCCGGTCGGTCGCCGCGGGGAGCGGCCGACGACCGTCGGGTGGCGCACCTACCGGCGGACCCGGGCGCTCGTCACCGCCGCTCGCGGGGGCGCCGCACCCGTCGCGCGGGCCGGGCACGTCCCGGTCGCCGTGCTCGACGCCGAACTGGCCCGCCCGCTGCCGCCGCTGGACCCGCGGCGTCCGGCGGAGGTGCTGGTACGGCTGCACGGCCGGCCGCTCGGAACGGTCCGGGTGGAGCCGCACGGCTCGCTCGCGGACGTCGTGACCGAACAGCTGGGCGACGCCGTCGCGCAACACCTGGCCGCCGACGCTCTGGCGCCGAGCGGCGCCCCCCCGGGCGTTCCGACGCAGAAGGCGCCGTCGTGGCCGTGCCGCCGCCCACCCACCGCGCCCGCCCGCTGCGTCAGCGTCGTGATCCCGACGGTGGGCCGTCCGCGCTACGTCGTCGAGCTCGTGCGGTCGCTGCTCGACGGCGACGTGGCCCCGGACGAGGTCATCGTCGTCGACAACCGGCCGGCCGACCCCGCGACGACGCAGGCGCTCCACCGCGACCTCGCGGACGAGCCGCGAGTGCGCTACCTCGCCGAGCCGGTCGCGGGGGCATCCCGTGCCCGCAACACCGGCCTGCGCGCGGCCCGCGGCGACCTCGTGGCCTTCCTGGACGACGACGTGGTCGCGGACCGGACGTGGCTCGCCTCGGTGCACGAGGCGTGGGACACCGTCCCGGGGGTCGGCGCGGTGACCGGGCTGATCCTGCCGACCGAGCTGGAGACGCACGGCCAGCAGCTCGTCCAGGCCTACGGTGGCTTCGACAAGGGCTGCACCCGCCGCGTCTTCGACCTCGGCGAGCACCGTCTGGCGCATCCGCTCTACCCGTACCTGGTGGGCGCCTACGGCTCGGGCGCGAACGCCGTGTTCGACCGGGCGGCGCTCACCGCGCTCGGTGGCTTCGACGCCCGGCTCGGTCCCGGCACGCCCACCAAGGCCGGGGAAGACCTCGACGTGCTGCTGCGCACGGTGCTCGACGGCCGCGCGGTCGTCTACGAGCCCGCGGCGCTGGTGCGCCACCACCACCGCACGGACGACACGGGGCTGCGCACCATGGCCTACGACTACGGCATCGGCCTCAGCGCACTGTTCGTCAAGCACCTGACGACGGATCCGCACTCACTGATCGCGATCGGCAGGCGGCTCCCGGCCGGCCTGCGGCTGCTGCTGGCACCCGACTCGACCCGCAACGTGAACCGCCGCGCGGCCCACTACCCCACAGAGCTCACGCTGCGCGAGCTGCTCGGCATCGCGGTGGGCCCGCTGGCCTTCGCCCGCAGCGCCGCGCGCCGGCTCAGACGGTGATCGTCGCCTCCTCGAGCGCGGTCAGCTCGCCTTCTCCCGCACGTAAGCGCCCGGGGCCTCCTCGATCGGGGTGTACTCGGCGTTCCCCGGCTCGCGCGGCGCGTCGACCTGCGTACCGGCGTACGTGGCCAGCCACGTGTACCAGGCGGGCCACCAGCTGCCCGGGACCTTCTCCGCGCCGTCGAGCCAGCCCTCCGGCTCGGCGCCCAGCGCGTCGTTCGTCCAGTAGTTGCGCTTGTTCTTGGCAGGCGGGTTGATCACACCGGCGATGTGGCCGCTCGCGCCGAGGACGAACGTGATGTCGCCCGTCAGCAACTGCGCGCTCACGTACGCCGACTTCCACGGCACGATGTGGTCTTCCTTGGACGCGTAGACGAACGTCGGTGCGCCGATGCTGCGGAAGTCGACCTGCTCGCCGAGCTGGGTGGTGCCACCGGGCTTGCCGATGTTGTTCTCCAGGTAGCAGTTGCGCAGGTACCAGCAGAACATCGGGCCGGGCAGGTTCGTGTCGTCGCTGTTCCAGTACAGCAGGTCGAACGCGGGCGGCGCCTGGCCCTTGAGGTAGCCCTTGACGACGTAGGGCCAGATGAGGTCGTTGGCCCGCAGGGAGGCGAACACCTGTGCCAGCTCGCTGCCTTTGAGCAACCCGCCCTTGCCGATCGCCGCATCCCGCGCGGCCATCATCTCCGGGGAGACGAGCAGGCCCAGGTCACCGGTCTCGGTGAAGTCGAGCATGGTCGTCATCAGGGTCACGCTGGCGGCCGGCCGCTCGCCCCGCGCAGCCAGCACCGCGAGAGCGCTGGTCAGCAGCACCCCGCCGATGCAGAACCCGAGCATGTTCACCTTGTCCGCGCGGGTGATCGCCTGCGCCACCTCGATCGCCTTGAGTACGCCGTGCTCGATGTAGTCGTCCCAGGTCAGCGTGCTCTGCTCCGGGCCGGCGTTGCGCCACGACGCCAGGAACACCGTGTGCCCCTCGGCGACCGCGTGCCCGACGAAGGAGTTCGCCGGCTGCAGGTCGAGGATGTAGTACTTGTTGATGCACGGCGGGATCATCACCAGCGGGCGCTCGTAGACCTCGGCGGTCGTCGGCGTGTACTGGATGAGCTGGATCAGCTCGTTCTGGAAGACGACGGTGCCCGGCGTCGTGCCGACGTTGCGGCCCACCTCGAACGCCGACTCGTCGGTCATCGCGATCCGGCCCTTGGCCAGGTCCGCGGTGAACAGGCGCATGCCCTCCAGCAGGCTCGCCCCACCGGTCTCCATCGCGAGCTGCAACGCCTCGGGGTTGGTGGCGAGCGTGTTGGCCGGGCTCAGCGCGTCCATGACCTGCTGCAGCGCGAACCCCCACTGCGCCTTGCTGCCCTCGTCGATCGGTGCGGCGGCGAGCGCCTTGCGCATGAGGTCGGTCTGCGCGAGGTAGGTCCGGGCGACAGCCTCGTAGCGCGGGTCCTTCGTCCACGCGTCGGACGAGAAGCGCCGGTCCTTGATCGGCTCGGCCGCGGGCGTGGCACCGGGCATCAGGGCCGTCCAGGGCGCGGCGAGTGTCTTCAGCGCCTCGAGCTGCAATGCCGTGATCTCGGCGACGGCCTTGGTCCACGGGGCGGTCGCGGCGGTCATCGCCTTCGCGGTGTCCGCGATGTGCAGGTCCGGCCACATCACGTGCTCGGTGGACATCAGGTCCGTGAGCCAGCGGGTCGGGTCAGGTGTCGGTTGGGACATCGTCGCTCCAAGGCAGCCGGGTCTCCGGCCATCCTGCTCCGCCACCCCGGGTGATGCATAGCGGCGCGCGCGGGTTCCCGCTCAATGAGCGTCGACGACCGGGGCGCGGGGATCAGGACCCCTCGCAGCGAGCCTTCAGCCCCTCGGCCTCCATCCGCACGTACCGCCGGGTGATCCGGTTGAGCACCGCCCCGACCAGCCGGGCCGCCGGTCCGCGTTGCGTCAGCCGCAACGTCGCGGTGCACCCGCCCGCCGCCCGCGGGCTGACGACGTGCTCGCCGACCCCGCGGGACACCGCCGAGCCGGCCTCCCAGGTGAACGACCGTCCCTCGTCGACCACCGTCACCGTGTAGGTGAGCGTCGGCAGTCGCGGCTGGCTGACGACCACCCGCTCACCGACAGCGAGCGGACCGGTCCGCGACCGCCGCACCGACGAGACCGACGCCGTCCACTCCGGCCAGCGCTCGACGTCGCTGACCACCGCCCACACGACCGGCGAGGGCACCTCGATGTCGATGCTGCGCTGGACCATCACTGTCACCCGGCGATTCTCACACCGGCCCCGGCTCGCGCCGTCGCCGACCGCGCCGCGTGCAACGCGCTGTTCAGCGAGACCTCCCCGCGCATCCCCGGCGCAGCCACCAGATCACCGGCCAGGAAGACCCCGTCCCCGCGGTCGACCGCCGGGCGGTCCCGCCACGTGGACCCGGGCAGGTCCAGGGCGCCCGAGCGGCCCGCCGCGAATTCGCTCCGGCGCCACACCACGCGGTCGCGCCACCGCGGGAACCCCAGATCGAGCAAATGCTCCAGCCGGGCGAGCGCCGCAGCGCGCGGCTCCCCGGGCTTCAGCGGCATGTCGGCCTGCACCAGGGCGTGGCCGGCAGGCGCGAGCGTGGGGTCGACACCGGTGACCCGCTGGACGAACCCGGCGTCGTCGAGGTCGGCGACGACGAACGCGTCGCGGCGGGTGGTCACGAGACCCACGTCGAGCAGTACACAGTGCCCGCTCTCCCAGGTCAGCGCGTCGTCGCCGAGCAGGGCCCTGGCGGACTCCAGCTGAGTGGCGACGATCACCGGGGGCTCGGGCAGCGCGTCGACGCGCGACGACGTCACGATCCGCGCACCCAGCTCCCGGGCACGTGCCGCGAGCCGGTCGACCAGGACCGGCCACCCGCCGACGACCCACCGGATGGCCGGCGCACGGGGTGCGGTGACGCGCAGCAGCAGGCCCCAGACGAAGGCGGCCGACAGCCGTCCCGGGTCGGAGTCGTAGGTGACGGCCCCGATCAGGCCGGCGGCGGCCCGCGCGGCCTGCTCGCCGTGCAACGCGGCGGCCCACGTGTGGAAGTCGACGTCCACCGGCGCGCGGCGGCTCCGGTGCGCGAGCAGCGGGAGCACGCTCGCCGGCGGTGTCCGCCGGAGCCGCCCGCCGCGGTGGAACCGGATCCCGCGGACCTCGCGCAGCGGGATCGTCGCCACCGGGCCGACCAGGTCGCGCTCGGCGAGCCAGGACCAGTGCGGGCCGTCGGTGTACAGGGCGTGGGGGCCGGGGGGTGGGAGGTCGCGGCCCCAAGCCGGACCGGACGGTTGCGCGGAGTCCCGCGACCTCGTACCTCCCGCAACGTGGGCGAGCCAGGGCGCCGCGGCCGGGCGGGCCCGGCCGCCCAGGGTCGCGTGCGCCTCGTGGACGACGACCTCCGCGCCGGTCTCCGCGCACGCGACGGCTGCGGTCAGTCCCGCCAGGCCACCGCCGATGATCGTGATCGGGGCCATCCGATGCTCCTCTCCGTTCGAGGTCGCGGGCGCGACGTCCGGCCCGCACCACACGGACGCAGCGGCCCGGCTTGGATGTGACATGTCACGGCGACGCCGCGGGACGCGTCCTGGATGTGACGCGCGAGGAGGACCCGATGGAGCGCACGCCGCCCGACACCCGGGAAGCCGAGTTCACCGCACACCGCACCCGGTTGGTCGGGGTCGCCTACCGGCTGCTCGGCTCCGTCGGCGACGCCGAGGACGTGGTGCAGGAGGCCTGGCTGCGATGGGCCCGGGTGGACACCGCGACCGTCACCGACCCCCTGGCGTTTCTCGTGCGCACCGTCAGCAGGCTCGCCCTGGACCGGCTCCGCCGCATCGCCGCGCGCCGCGAGACCTACGTCGGACCGTGGCTGCCCGAACCCGTCCTGACCGGCGGTCCCGACGACCCGGCAGCGGAGGCCGAGCGCGCCTCGTCGGTGTCGATGGCGATGCTCGTGGTGCTCGAGACGCTGACGCCGCTGGAGCGCACGGTGTTCGTGCTGCACGAGGCGTTCGCCTACTCCTACGGCGAGATCGCGGAGATCGTCGACCGCAGCCCCGCCGCCGTCCGCCAGCTCGCGCACCGCGCCCGCGAGCACGTCGCCGCCCGCCGACCGCGCTTCGCCGCCGACCCGGCGGTGCGGCGCACGGCGACGGAGCGGTTCCTGCGGGCCAGCCTCGAGGGCGACCTCGCCGCGCTGCTGGAGCTGCTGGCCCCCGACGCGACCTTGTGGGCCGACGGCGGCGGCAAGGCGAAGGCGCCGCTGCGCCCGATCCACGGTGCCGACAAGATCGCCCGCTTCTTCGTGGCCATCAGCGCCGATGCGCTGCCGCCCGGCGCGTCCATCGAGATCGTCGAGGTCAACGAGGGTCCGGCCGCAGTGCTGGTGGGGTCGGCCGGGGGGATCGCGGTGCTCCAGCTCGACCTCGACGACGACCGGCGCGTCACCGACCTCCGGCTGTTCGGCAACCCGGACAAGCTGACCGGTCTCGCGGCGTTGCGTATGGGGGACTGACCCTCGACGCTGCGGCCTGCGCTGCGGAAGGATGCGCCATCGCCCCGCCCGGGGTGGCTTCCCAGCGGAAGGACGACCTCCATGAGCGAGCCGCGCACCGTCGCCGTCGTCGGAGCCGGCCTGGCCGGCGCCAAGACCGTAGAGGCGCTGCGCGCCGAGGGCCACGACGGCCGGATCATCCTGTTCGGGGATGAGCTGTACCGCCCCTACGAGCGGCCGGCGCTGTCGAAGGGCTACCTGCAGGGCAACGACGCACGCGGGTCGGTGTTCGTCCACCCGGAGGACTGGTACGCCGAGCACGACGTCGACCTGCGGCTGGGCGTGGAGGTCACCGGGCTGGACCGGCACGCCCACGAGCTCATGACCCACGACGGCGAGCCGGTCCGCTACGACCGGCTGGTCCTCGCCACCGGCGCGGCGCCGCGCCGGCTGCGGCTGCCCTGCGCCGACCTGCCGGGCGTGCACTACCTGCGCACGCTCGACGACAGCGACGCGCTCCGCGCCGTGTTCCGGCCCGGGACGAACGTGGTGGTGGTCGGCGCGGGATGGATCGGCCTGGAGACGGCGGCGGCCGCCCGGGGGGCGGGAGCCACCGTCACCGTGCTGGAGAGCGCCGAGCTGCCGCTGCTGCGCGTGCTCGGCCCACGGATGGCGCAGGTGTTCGCCGGCCTGCACCGGGAGAACGGCGTCGACCTGCGGCTCGGGGTGACCGTCTCCGCCTTCCGCGGGGGCCCGTCGGCCGTGACGGGCGTCGAGCTCGGCGACGGCAGCGTGGTCGCGGCGGACGCGGTGGTGGTCGGCGTCGGCGCCAGCCCGAACGTCGACCTCGCCCGCTCGGCAGGCCTGGACGTGGACGACGGGGTGCTGGTGGACGCGAGCCTGCGCAGCAGCGACTCGCGCATCTTCGCCGTCGGTGACGTCGCCAACGCGCAGCACCCCGTGCTGGGGCGCCGCATCCGCGTCGAGCACTGGGCGAACGCGCTGCACCAGCCGGAAGTGGTCGCGAGATCCGTGCTCGGCCGGGACGCCGTGTACGACCGGCTGCCCTACTTCTTCACCGACCAGTACGACCTCGGCATGGAGTACGTCGGCCACGCGGACGCCGACGACGAGGTCGTGGTCCGGGGCGACCTGGACGCGCGCGCGTTCGTCGCGCTGTGGGTCCGCGACGGCCGGGTCGTCGCCGGGATGAACGTCAACGTGTGGGACGTGACGGACCGGATCCGAGACATCATCCTGGCCGGGCAGTCCGCGGACACGTTCGAGCTGCCGGCCCCGTCAGCCTGACCGGCCGTCGCCGTCGCCGTCGCCGTCGCCGTCACCGTCGCCGTCGCCGTCGAGCAGGGTGACGGTGCCGGTGTCACCGTCGACCCGCACGCGCGCGCCGTCCGGGATCCGTCGCGTGGCGACGTTCGTGCCGAGCACGGCCGGGATGCCGTACTCGCGGGCGACGATCGAGCTGTGGCTCAGCGGGCCGCCGATGTCCGTCACGACCGCCGCCGCCATCGCGAACAGCGACGTCCATGCGGGCGTGGTGATGCTGGCGACCAGCACGTCCCCCGGTTGCAGGCGACCGAAATCGGCCGGACCGCCGAGCACCCGCGCCGTGGCGGTCACCTGCCCGGTACTCGCGCCGATGCCTCGCAGCACGGCTCCGGCCTGCTCCTGCGACGCCGCGGGCAGCCAGCGGGCGAACGCCCTCTCCCACCAGCTGCCCCGCGGCAGGACCTGCGGCGGCACGGCCCGGCGCTGCCCCCGCCACAGCCCCCGGCGCTGGGCCACGACCTCCGCACGCGGAACCGGTGGGTCCGCGAGGATCTCCGCGCGGCGCAGCCAGAACACGTCGTCCGCCCGGTCCACGACGCCCGCGCCGACCAGCCGGTCGCCGAGCTCGTGGAGCATCCGGCGCAGCTGCGGCCAGGCGAGACCGACGTCGGCGAGGGCGTCTTCGCGCAGCGGCGCCATCACCTGCGCCCAGCGCAGCAACCGGCGGAACGCGGCCCGCCGCAGCGGACCCAGCCGGGCCGCGACCTGCGTCGTGGCCTCCGCGCGGCGCTGCGCCGCCCGCTGCTGCCGCCGTGCCGGGTCCGCGCCGCCGCCGTCCAGGTAGAACCGCAGCGTGCCGAGCAGCGGCGCCGGGTCGTCCGCCGGCACCGGGACCGCGAAATCGAGGTTGTAGACGGTGTGCCCGTGCCGGCCCAGGTGCTGCGCGAACCGGTCGCACCACTCCTGCCAGACCGGGGCGTCGACCCCGGCGGGTGGGGCGCCGGCGTCGATCGCCGTGACGATGGCGTCCGGTGCCGCCGCGCGCAGCGCATCGGCGAGCCCCGGATGCGTCCGGGCCCAGGTGGCGAGGTCGTACAGGGACTGCTCCGCCCGGATGGGCGCGCTCTCGAACCCGAGCAGGAACGTGGTGGCGGGCGGGTCGGCCGCCCGGCGCACGAGCCGCTCGTAGAACCGCGTGAACGTCGTCTCGCTGGTCACCGCCAGCGGGATGATCGTCTGCACCGCGGTGTAGTACGTGGTTCCGGCGTCGAGCAGCGCCGCGGCACCGTCGAGCAGTGCGGCGTTCGAGAGGCCGCCCGGCGGCCGCGCCGTCGCGTGCTCCACGGCCCGCACGTACTGCGGGTGCGCCCGCTCCCGCCACCGGACCGGCAGGCTGCCCCGGCCGCGGCGCAGCAGCGCCCGGAACACCGGGAGCGAGGCGAGTGCCAGCCGCACCATCCCGCGGCGGCTGTAGCGGTAGTAGGCGTAGCCGTTGACCGTCGGCAGCGCGACGTCGCCGTCCCGGATGACGTCGCTGCGGCCCAGCAGCTCGCCGAACAGCGCCTGCAGCGACCGGGTGACCGACCCGTCGACCAGCTCGGCGAACAGGGGCGAGAGCGGGTCCGGCAGCTGCTCGACGATGCTCGCGCGCACGTAGAACGCCGAGGGGTCAGGCACCGCCCAGTCCGTCGGCGGCGGGGCGGCGGGCTCGGGCAGCGCGGTGATCGGGCGGGACTGCACGATCGCGAACGCCCCGCCCGCCCGGGCCCACTCGACGTCCTGCGGCGCGCCGAACCACTTCTCGATCCGCACGCCGAGCGCGGTCAGGGCGGCCGCCTCCGTGTCGTCGAGCACGGGACGGGCGCGGTCCGCGTCCGGAACCGGCCGGTCCTGCGTGCCCTGCTCGACCGCGACGGTCCGCACGGCCTTGTCCGCGGTGGTGCGCGAGCGGATCCGGCCGCCACCCTTCTCGACGACGACGTCGTCCGTGGTCACGCTGCCGCCCACGACCGCCTCGCCGAGCCCCCACGCCGCGGCGATCACGGCCTCGTCGCGGGCGCCCGTGGTGGGGTTCGCGGTGAACAGGACCCCGGCGGCGTCGGCGTCGACCATCTCCTGGACGACGACCGCGAGCGCGACCTCGGCCGGGTCGATCCCGCGCCGGGCGCGGTACGCGATCGCACGCGCCGTCCACAGCGACGCCCAGCAGCCGCGGACCGCATCGAGCAGCGCGTCGTCGCCCCGGACGTTGAGGAACGTGTCCTGCTGGCCGGCGAAGCTCGCGCCCTCGAGGTCTTCGGCGGTGGCCGACGAGCGGACCGCGACGGCCGGGCCGAGCTCCGCGCGGGCGGCGCGGAGCTCGTCGGCCAGCGCGTCCGGAACCGGTGCGGCGAACAGGGCCCGGATGCGGTCCGCCGCGTTCTCCCGGGTGACCGACGCGAGGATCTCGTCGCCGATCCCGCTGCGGTCGACGTACGTGCGGTAGGCCACCGTGGTGAGCACGAAGCCCGGCGGCACCGGCACACCCGCTCGCGTCAGCTCGCCGAGGTTCGCGCCCTTGCCCCCGGCGACGGCGAGATCGCCACGCCCGAGCTCCGCCAGCTGCCTGATGTACCGCATGGAGGTCAGTGTGGACCCGGCCACCGACAGGAATGCACCGCCCCGCCGCGGCGAGCACGGCGCGTCAGCGGGACCTCAGTCGGGAACGACCTCGCCCGGCACGACGTCGCCCCGGCCGGGGTCGGTCTGCACCACCTCGGCGCGCACGATCCGCGGCACGACGGGCGGGAAGGTCCGCATCGCGTAGCCGGCGATGGCTCTGCAGCTCACGCCGTCCACTGCCGCCCCGATGGGGCCACCGACCAGCGGGACGAACTTCGTCAGGTTGATGACGCCCTTCTCCCCCGCCTTCGAGACCAGCTTGTAGCCCACCCGCTTGTTGACCTCGGTGAGCGTGCGGGCCGGCAGGCGCTCCAGCGCGGCGACGGTCGACTTCTGGCCGATCTGGACGCCCGTGTTGCGCAGCACCGCCGTACCGGCGCTGCCCAGCAGGGCGACGAGGACCCCGCTGCGCACCTCGTCGGTCTCGATGTCGTACCCCCGGAGGTGGGCGATGCCGGCGCACATGCGCGTCGCGATGATGTACATGCCGGCCATGGCGGCGGGCACCGTGACGGGCAGCGTGACGATCCCGCCCAGCCCCGTCACGAACCCGGACACCGCGGCGAGCCGGACGTGAGTGGCGGTGAGCCGCCGGATCGCCTCCTCGCGGTCGCCGCCCGCCGTGATGAGGTGTTCCTCGGCCGTCTCGACAGCGGTGGTGAGCGGCCCGACCCCGCGGATCCCGAGCTCGACGACCTGCGCGACGAGCCGCTCCCCCAGTGCTGCGAGCGTGGTGTCGTCGGCCATGACACCAGTGTGCCCGACCGTCGACGTCGGGCTCGCCGAATCCTTCCCTGTGCCGTGCTCGTCGTTCCCGCGCCTGCGCGGCGGCACGTCCTCGGTGGCGCCCGGCGCGTCCCGGCTCAGGTGCTTGCGCGGACGACCAGTGCGCCGACCAGGGAGCCGAACGCCGCGGTCGAGCACACGGCGCGCACGACGTTCCACCGCACCCAGGTCCCCTCGAACGCCGCACGCACCGCCGCGGGGTCGGCGAGCGTCACCGGGGCCCCGGCCGCGGCGAGGCGGTCGTTCAGCGGGACGTGCACGCGGAAGGTGATCACCAGCACCGCCGCGTAGAGCACCAGCCCCGCGACGATCCACGGCAGTCCGGGGCGTCCGAGGTGCAGGACCGCGGCGGCCGCGGCGAACAGCAGCGCCCCGCCGAAGCAGATCCCGAACCAGCCATTGAGAATCGCCGCGTTCGTCTGCTGCACGGCCTCGACGAAGGTCCGGTCGTCGGTCTGCCCGAGCCCCGGCATCACCGCGTACGAGTACGCGGTGAACAGCCCGGCCATCAGCCCGTTCGTGATCGTCGCGGCGACGAGGGTCGCGGTCGCCCAGCTCGTGGTCATGGTCCCGAGTCAACAGCCGATCGCTGAGAGGATCCATTGCTCGAAGCCTCGACGGCATACGCGGCCGTCTACCCTGAGGAGCATGGACGCCCTCGCCGGCCTGCTGGACGGACCGCGCGCCCAGGGCGCGTTCCTGCTCAAGGTCGTGCTGAGCCCGCCGTGGTCGCTGCGGATCGCGGACGAGGCGCCGCTGGCGATCTTCACCGTGCTCGACGGCGGCGCGTGGCTCGTCCACCCGGCGCTCGACGAGCCGGTCGAGCTGGCGGTCGGGGCCACGGTGGTCGTCCGCGGACCCGAGCACTACGTGGTCGCGGATCGGCCCGACCGCGCTCCGGAGATGTTCATCGGCCCCGGTGGCGACTGCCGCGACGCGACGGGCACCCACCTCGCCGACGCCATGCGGATCGGGGTGCGGACGTGGGGCAACGACCCGGCCGGGTCGACGACCCTGCTGACCGGCGCGTACGCCCTGGACGGCGAGGTCGGTGCCCGGCTGCTGCGCGCCGTGGCGCCCGCGCTGGTGCTGCACCGGGCCGAGTGGGAGTCGCCGGTCGCCACGCTGCTCGCGGCGGAGATCGGGCGGGACGAGCCGGGCCAGGAGGCGGTGCTGGACCGGCTGCTCGACCTGCTGCTGATCTCGGCGTTGCGCGCCTGGTTCGCCCGCCCGGACGCCGCGCCGCCTGCCTGGTACGCGGCGAACGCGGACCCGCTCGTCGGCCGCGCGCTGCAGCTGCTGCACCACAACCCCGCCCGACCCTGGACGGTGGGCTCGCTCGCCGCGGCCACGGGTGTCTCCCGCGCGACGCTGGCCCGCCGCTTCACGGCGCTCGTGGGCGAGCCGCCGATGCAGTTCCTGACCGGCTGGCGGCTGGCGCTGGCGGCGGACCTGCTGCGCGACCCGGACACCACGCTGGCCGCCGTCGCCCGGCGGGTCGGCTACAGCAGCCCGTTCGCGCTGAGCACCGCGTTCAAGCGGGCCCGCGGCGTGAGCCCGCGGGAGCACCGCGCCGTCTCGGCCTGACCGCCGTTCCGTCGGGGTGCCGGGCCGCCGATCCGTGATCGCGGCCGCAAGGGTGATCGTCAGGGTCGCCCCCGGCCGACCGCGTCCCGCACGACGTCGCCCACTCCGACGCCCGGGTCGAGGATCCGCTCCTCGGGCAGGCCTGCGACGGTCGCGGCGATGTTGAACTGGCTGGTCGTGCCCGGAGTCAGGTAGTCGGCGTGCAGCACCGAGCCCGCCGTCGCCGAGCCGTCCGGCAGGGTCGCGGGGCGGGCCGACAGCCCGGTCACGCCGTCCAGCCGGTTCGGGTCGTCGCCGAACCACCCGAGATCCGCGACCGGGTCCCACGGGGCCTCGACGACGCCCGTGTGCCCCGGAGGCACGTGCAGGTCGTCGACGTGGTCGGTCCCGAGCCCGGGTGAGCCGAACACCACCGCGTCGTCGACGCCGTGCGCCTGCTGCAGGGCGTATCCGGTGGTGACGGATCCGTAGGAGTGGCCGAGCGCGGTGAGGTGCGGATCGGTGCGGCGGGACGCGTCGATCCCGTCGTAGAAGCGGGCCAGGTCCGCGCCACCGCTGCGGCCGGCGTCGGGCGTGCTCACGGCGACCACCCCGACCGGTACGTCGTAGCCCAACCAGGCCACCGTGGCCACGGACTCGCCACCGCGGCCGGCGCCGCCAAGGGCGGAGAGGGATCGGTCCCGCAGGGCGGCCACCGTCTCCTCCTCGGCGCCGAGACCGCTCCGGACGGTGGTGCCGAACCCGGGGGTGAGCACGGCGACGTGTTCTGCGGTGTCGACGTCGCCGACCGCGACCGCTGCGCGCGGGTGGGGCCGGTCGAGGTCGAGCAGCAGGACGCTGCGGTCGGTCCCGGCTGCCGCGGCCCGGACGGCGTCGAGCACCTCCCGCCGCCGGTGCAGCGCGTCGAGCCGGGCGAGCAGGTCGTTGCGCTGCGCGAACCACACCACCTCCACCGCGCCCGGCCCCTCCGCCGTCAGGACGTCGTAGCGCGCCTGCACCGCACGGAGGTCGGCGTCGAGCCGGCCGGCCTGCGCGTCGAGGAGGGCCCTGTTCGCCTCGTCCCGGACGGCGGCCGGGATGCCGTCGCGGTTGCCGACCCACTCCGGGTGCTCGGCGACGACCCGCCGTCGCGCGGCCGGCGAGAGCGCGGACCACCAGCCGGCGTTGCCTGCGGGCGTCCCGTCGGGCGGTGGAGGCGCGCCGACCGTGGCCCCTGCGGAGATGGTGGCGGCGCCGGCCGGCCCGGCGGGGTCCGCGTCGGGTGCACCGGGTCCCGTGGTCCCGGCCGTCCCGGCCAGCAGCGCGGCGAGGTCCGTGTCGAGCGCCGTGGCCGCGTGCAGCACCTGCCCGAGCCGGTCCTCCACCTCCGCCTGCGCAACGGCCTGCGCAACGGCGGCGACCTGCGGCCTCGGCCCGGTGACGGCGCCGTCCGCCGCGATCGTGAGCCCGCTCAGGTCGGCCAGGTCCTGCGCCTCGGCGAGGGCCGCGCGCACTCCGCCGACCGCATCTGCGGCGGCGGCGACCCCGGCTCGCATGACGCCGACCTCGGCCGCCAGCCGCTCCACCCGGGCCGTCAGCCGCCCGTGCTCGGCGCGCGCCGCATCCGCGGCGAGACCGCGCCACGCGTCGGGCGGCCGGCCGCGCACCAGAGCGTCGCGCAGGGCGCCCAGCCGGCCCGCGGCCGTGTCCAGCCCCACCACGACGGCGTCCAGACCGCTCGCCGACCACCGCCGCACCTGCTCCAGGGCGACCGTCATCGCCGCTCCGTCCCACGGCCGCGGCGGGCCGCCCGGCGAGGGGGAGCCGACCGAGCCGTCGCCCTCACCGCTGCACCACCAGGGCCGCGACCACCCCGTGCTCCGCCCGGTCGTACCCGTCCGCGGCCGCCCGCAACGCCCCGGCCTGCTGGTCGAGCGCGGCCGCCGCCGCGGCCAGCCGTGCTCGCCAGGCCGCGGCCAGCGCGACCGCAGCCGCGCCGGCCGCACCACCGGGCAGCGCCTCCTCGACCGCTCCGACCGCCTGCGCCAGCGGCAGCCCCGCCAGGTCGGCGGCCGCCGCACCCGCTGCCCGGCCGGCGTCCCGCAACGCCTCGACCGGTACCTCGAACCCGTCCATGACGCCGGACGTTACGGCCCCGAGCGTCTCGTCCGAGGCGGTTTCCGCACGTCACAGCCCCTGACCTCACTTCGCGCGGCGTTCGCTGCGGCGCCGCCGTTCCGACGCGCGCGGGACCCGAGACACCGCGCGAGGTGCGGCGTCAGCGCCTCGCGCGGGCGAGGATCAGGTCGAGAAGCCGAAACGCCGCACCCTTCATGGACTCCGGGCTCCGGGCGTCGACGCCGATCACCGGGATGTCCGTGTCGACGTTCGTGGCGGCACGGACATCCTCCAGCGGCAGGTTCTCGCGACCGTCGAACTGGTTGACGGCGACCACGAACGACAGCCGGATCTTCTCGAAGTAGTCGATGGCCACGAAGCAGTCGGCGATCCGGGACGAGTCGACCATGACGAGTCCACCGAGGGCTCCGGTACACAGCGCGGGCCACATGAAGCCGAAGCGATCCTGGCCGGGAGTGCCGAAGAGATACAGGACGAGGCTGTCGTCGACCGTGAGGCGGCCGAAGTCCATGGCGACAGTGGTCGCGGTCTTCCGGCTGCCCCGGGGCGCGACGTCGACGGCCGCGGACAGCGCGGTCATCGCGGCCTCCGTGACCACCGGTGGGATCTCGGACAGGGTGCCGATCGCCGTCGTCTTGCCGGCTCCGAACCCACCACCGACGACGATCTTCACGGGTACCGGCGGTGGGCGCTCCGCAGCGTCGGGCGGAGGCGCGAACATCTGCACGGAGGACGGCGAAGCGTCGTCAGCCATCGCCGTCCGACGCCGGATCGGGCGTCGCCTCCGGAGAACCGTCCGGCTCGACGCGCTCCGCGGTCGAGCCGGGCAGTCGTTGCGGGAGCGGTGGGATGCTGTGTACACGTGCCGCCGACATTCCGGCCTGCATTGCGTGCAGCCGCCCCCGGACACGTCCGGCGTCGGGCGCGACGTGCGGCTCGTCCTTCCGGTCGGGCCCGAGGTCCGGAAGCTGAGCACCACGGACCCGGCGCGGAACACCGGGGCGCACGAACTCCGGCGCGGCGACGGACGCGGGCGCCGGTTCCCGCGCGGGAGCGTCGTCCCCGAGCGGACCGGGCCGGCCCTCCCGACCGGGGGCGAGGGCCGGCCGGAAGGCCGCGGCGGCGACGAGGGCGCTGACGGGGCGGCGTGGCGCAGGCAGGTCGGACATCGGCACGAGCAGGCGCTCGGGAACCGACACCGTGGCGACGATCCCGCCACCGTCCCGGGCAGCGAGTGTCACGGTGATCCCGTGCCGGGCGGCGAGGCGCCCGACGACGTCCAACCCGATCAGCTTCGTCACCTGCCCGCCCGACGCCGCGTCACGGACGCGGCCGTTCGCCGCGTCGAGCTGAGCAGCCGTCATGCCGAAGCCGCGATCGGCGATGCGGATGTGGTAGCCGCGGACGTCGGGCGCTCCGGTGACGCCGACCCGGGTGTCGGGCGCGGAGAACTGGGCGCCGTTCTCGACGAGCTCGGCCACCAGGTGTGCCAGGTCCGCGACGACCGAGCCGCGCACCGCCGCCGGCTCGACGTCGGTCTCGACCCGCCCGTGGTCCTCGATCCCGGCCAGCGCGGCACGCAGCAGGTCGGCCACCCCGCCCGACCGCGGCCAGGTCCGGTCGGGAAGCGCACCGGTCAGGACCTGCATGCTCTCGGCGTACCTGCGGGTCCGGGTGGCCGTGTGCTTGAGTCGCGCCAGCTGCATCTGCACGCTCGGGCTGCGCTCCGCGGTCTCCAGCTCGCCGATCTGGGTGACGAGCCGGTCCACCAGGCCGTGGTTCCGCCGCGCCAGGTGGGTCGTGAGGTCGCGGGTCCGCCGGTGACGGTCGTGTTCCTGCATGGCGAGCGACACCGCGGTGGCGTTCAGGGAGGTGACCGCCCCCGCCAGCGCGATCACCTCGCGGGGCCCCCGTGCGGTGATCGGTGCGATGCCCGGGAGGTCCGCCGCCGCGCCCGCCGCGAGTGCGGCGCCCACGGCGGGCAGCGTGTCGGTCGCGGCCCGGTCGACGTCGCGGGTCAACGCCCGGATCGGTTGCAGGAGGCGCGCAGCCACGAGGGCCACCGCAGCAACGAGCACCAGCACCAGCAGGACGGCCGACACGAACTGCCAGGGCCTCCGTGCCATGTCCCCGATCAGCGCGCCGAGCAGCACCACCGCCGCGATGACGGCGGTCACCACGCCGGGGCCGAGCTGGTCGCCGATCCGCCGCACGGCGCTCGATGTCTGCGCCCATGTCGTCTGCACCCATGTCGTCTGCACCCAGGCGGGAACCCTCATCGCGGTCCCACGTACCCTCGGCGCAGCAGCTCCGCCAGCTCCCGGGCCACCGGCGACGCTGCCACCCCCTCCGCTTCCGGCGGCTGCGCGACCGCCGGCGCGGGCTCGGCGTCCGACCGGGATACGAGGCGGGCCACCGGGCCCGGGCCGCCCGGGTGGTGGACGCGCACGGCGGCGCCGGCCGGCCCGGCGGTCACCGTGACGTCGAACGTCGGGTCGTCCAGCACCAGCGGCAGCAACGCCCGCACGACCCGGCGCAGCCGGGAACCGTCGAGAGTACTGATATGTGTCGGCGGACGCGCCGCGACATCGGCGTCGAATGCGTCGAGCACCGCCGCCATGACCGAAACCCGCTCCGCCGCCGACTCGCGTCGCTGCTGCGAAGTCGTGCCCCTACCGATCGCCGCCCTCATGATCAACCTTGTTCCGTGCCATGTGCCGATCACTGTCCGCACCCGCTCGATCACGGTGAGTACGCGCCGCGCCCGGGAAGCTGGACACGGCCGGATCAATAGATCGACACAACCCCTCTTGCAGGGAGCAAGACAACCACGACACCGGCAGTGACGTGCACCCGACCCCCGCACGATGAGCGACTCACACCGTCCGGCCACCAGGGCCGTGCGCACCTTCGCCGGTGAACGATTCCTCGTGAATGAGTCCTCGTGAATGGGTCCTCGTGAATGAGTCCTCGTGAATGAGAATGCCCTGGCAGCCGTATTGCGAGATGCCGAGACGGTGATGGTGGGCGATTGCCGATCGCATTCGCCGATCACGACGCCGCTATGGGCGGACCGGTGGCGTGGTCGTACCCTGCACCATGCGTCGTTGCTGGTGGGTCGTCATCCTCGCGACGGTCGTGGCCGTCGCCGGCTGCGCGACCGGACCGACAGTGAGCGGTTCGGGCGACGCGGGCGCCACCGCGACGCCCGCCAGCCCGGCCCCGGCCACGGCCGGATCCGTGGCCGGGGGCGAAAGCCGCGAGGTCCACGGTGTCACGGGGGTGGAGCTCGCCTCGTTCGGGGAGCTGCAGATCGACCAGACGGGCACCGAGTCGCTCACGATCGAGGCCGACCCCGACGTCCTGCCGAAGCTCACGAGCGGGGTCTCGGGTGGCATCCTGCGGCTGCGGGTGGCGCCGGGCACGACCATCAAGACCGCCGAGCCGGTCGTCTACCACCTCACCGTCGCCGGCCTGAACTCGATCGCCGTCGCCGGCGCGGGCTCGGTCACGGCCTCGAACCTCCAGGCCGACCACCTCGCCGTCGACATCAGCGGTGCGGGTCGCATCACCCTGGCAGGCACCGTCGACTCGCAGGCCGTCACCATCAGCGGCACCGGGAACTACGACGGCGAGAACCTGCAGAGTGCCACCGCGGACGTCACCGTGGACGGGGCCGCCAAGGCGGTCGTCCGCGTCAGCACCCGCCTGAACGCCACCGTCGACGGGGTCGGCGCCATCCAGTACGTCGGCAGCCCCCAGGTCACTCGCAAGATCAATGGAGTCGGTTCGGTCACACCGCGCTGACCGCCACGCCCTCACGAGTGAGCTCAGACGCCGC
>JAEUJO010000036.1 GCA_016794615.1 Pseudonocardia sp.
GTCGGCGCGGTCGCCGCCGAGGTGTTCGCGACGATCACGTTGCGCTTCGCTGAGGGGTTCACCCGGCTGGTGCCGTCCCTGCTCGTGGTGCTGGGGTACGGAACGGCGTTCTTCGCCCTGTCCCAGGCCCTCGTGCGTGGCATGCCGGTCGGGGTCGCCTACGGAACATGGGCGGCATTGGGCGTCACCCTGGTCGCGATCATCGGTGCGGCCTTCCTCGGGGAGTCGCTCACGTCGATCCAGATCGGCGGGCTCGCGCTGGTCGTCGGCGGCGTCCTGGCCCTGGAGCTGGGAGGAGCGCATGCGTGAGGCGGCACCGGGCGACGAGGGCACCGGATCGAGCGGACCGGAGACGGACGGGCGCCGACGGCGCGGTCAGGAGCGCCGCCGCATCCTGATCGACGCCGCCTTGTCGGTGATCGGTCGGGACGGGCTGTCCGCGGCGACCCAGCGATCGGTCGCAGCCGAGGCCGGCGTCCCACCCAGCGCGGTGTACTACTACTTCGCCACTCTGGACGACCTCGTTGCCGCCTCCTTGGTGGAGGTGAACGAGCGGTTCATCGCACAGCTCGACGGGGTCGACACGACCGGGGAGAACCCGCTGCGGGCGCTGGCGGTCGTCACGGTCGAGGCGGCTCGGCCGACCCGCATCGAGGGGACCGCCGAGCTGGAGCTGTGGATGCTCGCCGCGCGGGACGAGCGGCTCCGCGGCGAGATCGACAGGTACAACGACAGCCTGCACGCGACGGCCGCCCGGTTCAGCGATGACCCGACGGCCGTTGCCGCCATCGCGGCCGCACTGACCGGCTACTACTGGCAGGTCGCCACCAGTGACAGGTTCGACGCCGAGCAGCTCGAAGCGATCCTGCGTCACATCGTCCGGTGACGGCCGCGTCGGCGGGACGGAGAGCCCGGCCGCACACGCGCGGGCGCGGAGATCGAGCAACCCCGCCAGGTCAAGGATCACGCCGACCTGTTGAAGCCAACCGCGATGACCGGGGCATGGGTGAGCAGCCCGGCTGGACGCCACCGTCGCCGATCTACCTGGCCCGGATGCTGACGGCGACCGGCGCGCCCGAGCCGTCGAGCACTGACGTCGAGGGTGCACACCGTCAGGTGCCCTGCTGAGAGTGACCCACGAGGCAGCGCGCCGAGGTCCTGAGCACTGGACGTGTATCACCGACCGATGAGCTCGGCCACCCTGAGGACGCCGTTTGCCAGGTTCACGATCACCTGGGGCTCGGTGAACGATCCCGAGCGCCAGGTGACCAGGTCGGCTCCCTTGACCTGCCACGTTGTGGGTACCTCGCCGGCGAGCATGGCCCGCCGCAGCGCCGGCCCGACGACCGTGAACGCAGCCGCCGGGTCGTAGGCCTGCAGGGCGAACCGCGCGTCGAACTCGGGGTCGCCCGACGGCACCTGCCTCGGGCCCAGGTACCGGTCTGCCAACCGGTCGAGGTTCACGTCCAGCACATCGTCGATCCAGCCCAGCCGGTCCGGCCGCCCGACCGTCACCGGCGGGTACTCCCCCGGCAACCGAACCCACCCCGCGACGTAGTGGTGGTTCCTCATCGGCGGCCCCACGCGTCGCCCGCCGTCCAGGAGCCCGGGTGAACGGCGCGTCGAGTAGCGGTAGTCAGCGACGCAGAGCTCGCGCCCCCCGACGGTCCGGCTCAGGAGCATCCTGACCGCACCCGTCTTCCGACCCGGGAGGAGACCGGCCCAGCTCACCTGCTCCGGCTCGAGCACCACGGTCCAGCCGTCGGCGGCGGCCCACCGGAGAAAGGCCTGTTCGTTCTTCGAGGGACGCCACCCGCGCCGCGCGATCTTGAAGCCGACGAAGATGAAGCCGGCGAACACCGCGATCCAGAACAGGTACCCGATGACGG
>JAEUJO010000040.1 GCA_016794615.1 Pseudonocardia sp.
GGCCAGCCGGGACCGGGGACGCCGTGCCGGGCGAAGTGCACCCAGTGCGCCTGCATCCGCGCGCTCACGGACCGCAACGTGGCGCGGCCGCCTGCGACCGTCTGCAGCCGGGCCAGCGGCGAGTCGACCTCCCCGAACACGGGCACGAGCTCCGCCGCGTGCGTCGCGTCGAACCCCAGCAGCCGCACCAGGCGCGGCGCGAGGTCGAAGCGGTAGACGAACGTCCGAGCGGTGCCGGCGTGCCCGTCGGCGACCCGCATGGTCGGCCACCAGAACGCGTGGTCCCCGGCGACGTCGGCCACCGCCGCCTTTCCCGGGTAGCCGGGGTACGCCGCGAGGATGCGGTCCCGCGCGGCCGGGTCCGTGTTCGCGAACAGGCGAGCGAGCCGCGCCTGCGTGGTGGGCAGCATGTTCCCGCCCGACTTCGCGAACAGCGTGCCCTCGCGGTCGTTCGTGCCGATCAGCAGGGGGACCGGGTGCGCCGCTCCGGTCGCGGCGGTGTCGAGCGGGTGCACCGGGAGGAACTCGCCGTCGACGACCGGGGCGAAGCAGAGGACACCGGGGGTCGCCTCGTTCACCCATTCGTCGAGCATCGTCCCGGCGGTGACGAGCTCGTCGGTCGACGCCCCGAGCAGAGCGTCGACGGCGTGCTTCTCCTCCGCGCCGAGCAGCCCGACCAGCTGGGCGGCCCAGCCCGCGGCTCGATCGGGCGTGTAGGCGGCGGCCGGCGCGGGGCTCTGCGCGATCGCCCGGTGGAACAGACCGCGCGCGGCCGGTACGGCCAGCAGCGTCGTCACCGAGATACCGCCCGCCGACTCGCCGAAGACCGTGACGTTGTCGGGGTCGCCCCCGAAGGCCGCGATGTTGTCGCGCACCCACTCCAGCGCCGCGATCTGGTCGCGGATCCCCAGGTTGGAGTCCAGCGGCCGCTCCCGTGTCGCATAGCGGGAGACGTCGACGAACCCGAGCGCACCGAGGCGATAGTTGAACGAGACGTAGACCACGTCGCCGGACCGGGCGAGCGCGTGCCCGGCGTACGCCGGCGGCGTCGACGAGCCCATGCTGAACGCCCCGCCGTAGATCCACACCATCACCGGCCGTGGCGGGCCGGGGGCGGCGGGGGCCACCACGTTGACCGACAGGCAGTCCTCGCCCATCGCGGTGCGCCGGCCTGCGCCGAGCAGGTTGACGAAGGTGCGCTGCTGCGGCGGCACCGGGCCGAACGCCGACGCGTCGCGCACGCCCGTCCAGGGTTCCGGCGGCCGGGGAGCCCGGAACCGCCCCTCCCCCGCGGTCGACGCCGCGTACGGGATCCCGCGCCAGGTGCGCAGGTCGTCGCCGACCGCGACGCCGCGCACCGGGCCTGCGGTGGTCCGAACCTCGAGATCGCTCGTCATGACCACGACCCTAGGCGCAGCGGATCCGCTCCCGCAGTCGCGCGACCGGGCTTCACGCGTCTTCCGAGGAGCCCGCCGATGGGTACGCATCCCCGGCGTGCACGCACCGCGCCGTCACACAGCATCGACGACCACACAGCATCGACGACCACACAGCATCGACGAGTCACACCCTCCGGGCGGGGGGCGACGGCCCCGCACGCCGTGCCACCACGGACGGGGTGCGGTGGCCGCTCTCAGCCCGGCGTCGTGATCGTCGTGATCGTGCCCGGTGCGACCTCGGTGAACCCGGCGTCGCGCACGGCCACGGCCTCGCCCCGGTCCGCGGCGTCGCACAGCCGCGCCCATGCCGCAGGAGCGGCGTTCCGCACGGCGTAGGGCGGCACGGCGGTGAGCCCGCGGGCCGCCGCGTCCAGCATCGACGCGTGCCCCACCTGCGCCGCGGCCTTTCCCAGCGTCATCGACAGCGCGCCGTTCACCCAGATCACGGGCACGCCGGGCGGGGGCTGGCCGGGCTGATCGTCCGGCAGGTCCGTGCCACCGATCTGCAGCCGGGAGACGGCCTTCGGCACGTCGTCGACCGGGCCGGGCAGCAGCGCGCGGGCCTGCGCCGCGCCGACGGCGACCGTGACGCCCGGCAGCTCCTGCACCGCCGCCCAGTGCGCCCCCCGCGCGCGGCGGGCGATCTTTCTGATCCGCGCGTCGATCCAGGTCGCGACGTCGTCGTGCCACTCCCCACCCGGCTCGGCCCGGGGATCGAGGCACAGGGCCAGCGCGGCGCGGGCAGCCGCCTCCAGCACCGAGGTCCGGAGCGAGCTACCAGTGTCACAGTGCCTGCGCGCCGCGGTGGGTCCCTCTGGGCCGACCGAGCCCAGCGAGGGAGTGCGCTCCAGCCGGAGCACGACCGGCATCGCGCGCACGACGCCGTCGGGCTCGGGCGGAATCCCCACCCGGGCGACCCCGGAACGCCCGACGCCGTACCGCGCGGCGAGCGGTGCGAGCACGGTCACCGGCCTCCGGCTTCCCGTGCCGAGTCCGGCGCGACCCGATCCGGTGCCCCGCGACCGTCCCGAATCGCAGCACCGGAGCAGGGCTCGCGGGCCGACCTCACGCGATCGGCACCCGCCGGAGCAGGCCCTCGGCCGCGTCGGCGTGCTCCACCTCGTCCCGGGTGATGCCCAGCACGAACAGCACGACGTCCAGGTAGGGGTGCGACAGCGCGGTGTCGGCCACCTCCCGCAGCGCGGGCTTGGCGTTGAAGGCGATCCCGAGCCCCGCGGTGGTGAGCATGTCGATGTCGTTCGCGCCGTCGCCGACCGCGACGCACTGGTCGAGGGGCACCCCGTAGATCTCCGCGAAGCGGCGCAGCGCGGCCGCCTTGCCCGGCCGGTCCACGATGTCGCCCAGGACGCACCCGGTGAGCCGGCCGTCGACGACCTCCAGCTCGTTCGCGGCGCAGAAGTCCAGGTGCAGGTCGTCGGCCAGCGTCTCGATCACCCGCCGGAAACCGCCGGAGACCACCCCGCAGCGGAACCCGAGCCTGCGCAGCGTCCGGATCGTGGTGCGGGCGCCCGGGGTCAGCTCCAGGTTCGCGCCGACGTCGTCGAGGATCGACGCCGGCAGCCCGGCCAGCACTGCGACGCGCCGGCGCAGCGACGCGGCGAAGTCGAGCTCGCCGCGCATCGCGGCCTCGGTCACCGCGCGCACCTCGGCCTCCGCCGCGGGGCCCACCCGGCCCGCGAGCATCTCGATCACCTCGCCCTGCACGAGCGTGGAGTCGACGTCGAAGACGATGAGCCGCTTGCCGCGCCGGGCGAGCCCGGCGCGCTCGACGGCGATGTCGACCCCGGCCTCCCCGGCGACCTCGACGAGCCGGGTACGCAGGGTGCCGTGCGGGTGCGGGGCGGTCGGCGAGACCTCCAGCTCCAGCCCCGTCACCGGGTAGTCGGCGACACGGCGGATCGAGTCGATGTTCGCCCCGAGCTCGGCCAGCGCCTTGGCGACCATCCCGAACGCCCGCGCGGTGATCGGCCGCCCGAGCACGAGCACGACGTGGGTCGACCGGCGCCGGGGCGCGGGGTCGTCACCGCCCTCGACGGAGGTGTGCACCTGCATGCCGATGGCGTGGATCGCCTGCTCGACGGCCTCACGAAGGTCGTCCGGATCGTGCTGGGTGGCGACGAGCGCCCCGAGCGTCAGGTGCCCGCGGACGACGACCTGCTCGACGTCGAGCAGGTCCACCCCGTGGCGGGTGAGCGCGGCGAAGAGCACCGAACTCACACCGGGCCGGTCCGGCCCCGTCACCGTGATCAGGACGTTGGTATCCGCCCCGACTGCCTGCGTTCCTGTCATTCCGGCCGGTGTCGTGATCCGGCCGGCGTCAGCGCGACTGCGGGTCGTCGTTGGGCTGTGTCTCCTTGCCCGCCGCCTGGCCGGCGAGCTCGGACGGTGCCGCGTGCCCGCCGGCGTGGGCCTCGGTGCGGAACCGCTCGACGTACTCGGGGTAGTGCAGCTCGAACGCCGGGCGCTCCGACCGGATGCGGGGAAGCTCGGTGAAGTTGTGCCGCGGCGGGGGGCAGGTGGTCGCCCACTCGAGCGAGTTGCCGAAGCCCCACGGGTCGTCCACGGTGACCACGCGGCCGAAGCGGTAGCTCTTGAACACGTTCCACAGGAACGGCAACGTCGACAGGCCGAGGATGAACGCACCGACCGAGGAGATCGCGTTCAAGGTCGTGAACCCGTCCGTCGGCAGGTAGTCGACGTAGCGGCGGGGCATGCCCTCGTTGCCCAACCAGTGCTGGACGAGGAACGTGGTGTGGAAGCCGATGAAGAGCGTCCAGAAGTGCACCTTGCCCAGCGTCTCGTCCATCATCCGGCCGGTCATCTTCGGGAACCAGAAGTAGATCCCGGCGAAGGTCGCGAACACGATCGTCCCGAACAGCACGTAGTGGAAGTGCGCCACCACGAAGTACGAGTCGGAGACGTGGAAGTCCAGCGGCGGGCTGGCCAGCACGACGCCGGTCAGGCCACCGAACAGGAACGTCACCAGGAAGCCGAGTGAGAACAGCATCGGCGTCTCGAAGGTGATCTTGCCGCGCCACAGCGTGCCGATCCAGTTGACGAACTTGACGCCCGTCGGTACCGCGATCAGGAACGTCATCAGCGAGAAGAACGGCAGCAGCACCGCTCCCGTGGCGTACATGTGGTGCGCCCAGACCGCTGCGGACAGGGCGGCGATCGCGAGCGTCGCGAACACCATGCCCTTGTAGCCGAACAGCGGCTTGCGGGAGAAGACGGGGATCACCTCGGTGACGATGCCGAAGAACGGCAGCGCAAGGATGTAGACCTCGGGGTGGCCGAAGAACCAGAACACGTGCTGCCAGAGGATCACGCCGCCGTTCGCGGGGTCGAACACGTGCGCACCGAAGTGCCGGTCCGCGGCGAGCCCGAACAGGGCGGCCGTCAGCACCGGGAACACCATCAGGATCAGGAACGACGTGACGAAGATGTTCCAGGTGAAGATCGGCATCCGGAACATCGTCATGCCCGGTGCCCGCATGCAGATGATCGTGGTGATGAAATTGACACCGCCGAGGATCGTGCCGAGACCACCGACCGCCAGACCCATGATCCACAGGTCGCCACCGGCGCCGGGCGAGTGCACGGGGCCCGACAGCGGCGTGTAGGCGAACCAGCCGAAGTCGGCGGCGCCGCCGGGGGTGAGGAACGACGACATCACGATCAGCGCGCCGAACAGGAACAGCCAGTACGAGAAGGCGTTCAGCCGCGGGAACGCGACGTCCGGGGCGCCGATCTGCAGCGGCACGATGTAGTTCGCGAACCCGAACAGCGAGGGCGTCGCATAGAGCAGCAGCATGATCGTGCCGTGCATGGTGAACAGCTGGTTGTACTGCTCGTTGCTCAGGAACTGCTGTCCGGGCATCGCCAGCTCGCCCCGGATCAGCAAGGCCATCGCGCCGCCGACCATGAAGAACACGAACGTCGTGACCAGGTAGAGGACGGCGATGTCCTTGGGGTCCGTGGTGTGCATCATCTTGAGCAGCACGGATCCCTTGGCCGTACGGCGCGCCGGGTATGGGCGCGCCGTGATCGGCTTGGGAGCGACGGCGGTCACGGGGCCTCCTGCACGACCTGACGGGCGGTTGCGCGAACCTGCGGGGATCGTAGCTCGACACGCTGTCGAAGGCGCGCCGCGGGTGGGGTGGGATCGGTTCAGATCGCGCCGATCCCGGCGCGTCCCGCGGCCCGATCGCTCGATCGGGGCCTGCACAGGCTGACGTGCTGTGAGGCAGGTCACTAGACTAAGGTCCTGCACGGCGAGGGGAACGCGACGATTTCCAGCATGGGGGACGACCCACCGTGTCACTTGATCTGACCCTCTTCCTTTCCGCCTTGCCGGCTCCCGCACGCCTGCTGAGCCCCGGCGTCGTCCGGCCCGTCAGCGTCGTTCGTACGCTCTAGCCGCACTCGTACCCGTACGAGCGACTTCGCCCAACGGCACGTTCCGAGGTTGGTCACCACCCGTTCTCGGGATGATCAGCCGGCGACATCGCTCGGCAGTCGTGCTGTCGGACTGCCGAGGATCTCGGTGCCGCGGACAGTAGGAGAATGCGGTGGCAGGCATGGACGACTTGCGCGATGAGATCCGAACCAGCGTGCTCAGACTGGTCGCCGAGGTGTGCCTGCGCGACCATGTGGCCACGCAGCGCCTCGGCCTCGGGGGAACCGACTCACGATTCCTGACCCTGCTCGACGTCTACGGCCCGCTCACCCCGGGCCGGCTCGCGCAGCTGACCGGCTTGACCACCGGCAGTGTCACGGGCGTGATCGACCGCCTGGAGCGCGCCGGATTCGTGAGCCGGGAACGGGACGGCGCGGACCGGCGCAAGGTCCGCGTCATCCCCGACCCCGGGGCCACCGCCCAGCTGGCGGCGGCCCGGCACGAGCCGATCGACCTGCTGGACGAGGTCCTGCACCGGCGGGGCGCCGACGAGCTGGCGGTCATCGCCAGCTTCCTCGGCGACATCGTCGAGAGGCACGAGCGAGAGATGGCCGGACAGGAATAGCGGTTCCGCGCGTCAGCGGGCAGCGACGGCGGTCCGGCGCCGCCCGGCGAGCGTGGCGTCGATGCCGAAGCGACCCGGACCGACCGCGACGAGCACGGGTGCCGCGGCGGCGACGGCCCGGACGAGCTCGACCCCGCCGCCGGTGACGAACACGCCGTTCGCCGAGGTGGATGAGCGGTTCGAGCGCCGGAACCCGACCTCGCGAGCGGATTCGGGTCAGAAGCCCAGCGCGGCAAGGACGTCGCCCTCGATCAGGGGCGCCATCGAGGTCGAGTAGGAAGCGGTCAGGTGGTTGTCGTCCAGGTAGACCAGCACGTTGCCGATCACCGCCGGGCAGAAGTCGGCGCCGCAGACGCGGTCGGCGATGTCGAGGAACCGGACGTTCGCCGGGATGTCCGGCACGTGCATCCACGGCGGATCGGCGGCGTAGACCGCGGCCCGGTCCACCCCGCAGGACGGCGGGTCGTCGACATCGAGCCCCTGCACCCACGAGGACCGGGCCGACGACGATTGGGCCGACGACGATTGGGCCGACGACGATTGGGCCCAGAACGATTGGGCCCAGAACGATTGGACGCAGTCCGGCATCGACCGGTCGAACCGCGGGTTGTCCCGGATCGCCAGCACCGGGATGCCCAGGTCCGCCAGCTGCTGCCACCGGGCGACGAACCCCGGTGGCGTCCGTTCGGTCAGGCCGACCCGGACGTCCCGGCTGGCCAGGGTGACCACGGCGTCCGGCCGCAGGTCTGCGATCTCGGCCGCCGCAGCGTCCCCCCACGCCAGACAGTCCGCCTCGTCCGCGACCACCTCCGAGGCCGTGGAGAACGGGCACGCCCCGCGGGCTATCACGGTCAGCTGCCAGCCGTGCCGGTCCGCGATCGGCAGCAACGCGCCGGCCAGCTGCTGGGTGTGCGAGTCGCCGACCACCACGATCCGTCGCTGCGGGGCCTCCACCGGCCGGGTGCAGGCGTCCATCGGGAACCGGGTCATCGGCACGCAGTCCCAGCGCTCGATGCGCACCCAGTCGTCGGTGACCGTCACCGGCGGCGGCAGCAGCGGGGCCGGCTCCGGCTCGCCCGCAGCCAGCGCGAGCGCGCCCGGGTAGCGGATGTCGCCCACCTCACCGACGCCCCGCGCGCGGTGCATCGCCTCGACCTGCCACAGCCCCGACGCGAGGAAGACCGCGGCCAGACCGGCCACGGCCAACCGGTACCCGCCGTCGCGACGCCGCGGAACCGGCGTCTCGATCGCGTGGTGGGTCAGCACGGCGAGCCCGACCGAGAGTGCGACGACCCCGGCGCCTGCCGCCGGGTCGAGCCGGTCACGCCCGGTGAGCACCAGGCAGAACACCAGCACCGGCCAGTGCCACAGGTACAGCGGGTAGCTCAGGTCACCGACATAGCGCAGCGGACGCGACGTCAGCAGCCGGTCCGCCCCGAAGCGTGCACCTGTCTGCCCTGCCAGCAGCACGAGGACGGCGCACCCGGTCGGCCACAGCGCGGCGATCCCGGGGAACACCGCGCCCACCCGAAGCACGGCACCGCAGGCCAGCAGCCCGACAAGGCCGATCCAACCCAGGTGGACCCGCGTCCGGCGGGCCGGCCGGACGGTGTCGATCGCCAGCGCCAGCAGGCCGCCGAGGGCGAACTCCCACAGTCGGGTCAGCGAGTGGAAGTAGGCCAGCGGCTGGTTCGTCGCGGTCAGCACCACCGAGAACGTCAGTGACGCGACGAACACGCCGAGGGTCGCGACGGTCAGGTGGGCGCGCACCCGGGCGGCATCGCCGCGCGCCGCGAGTGCGATCAGCGCCACCAGCAGCGGCCAGACCAGGAAGAACTGTCCCTGGATCGACAGCGACCAGAAGTGTTGCACCGGGCTCGACATCGCGCTGCGCGCCGCGTAGTCGACCGCGTCCGCGGCCAACCGCCAGTTCTCCAGGAACAGCGCGGCCGCCACGACCTCGCGCAGCGTCTGCGGCCAGCGTCCCTCGGGCAGCAGCAGCGCCCCGGCGATGACGGTGGCCACGAGGACGACGACGGCGCACGGCAGCAGCCGCACGATCGTGCGGCTCCACCGTCTGCCCAGTTCGAGCGGTCCTCGCCCCGCGGCCCGGGCGAGCTGCCCGGTGAGCAGGAAGCCCGAGATGACGAAGAACACGTCGACGCCGCCGGACACCCGGCCGAACCACACGTGGTAGACGACGACCAGCGCCACCGCGACCGCGCGCAGGCCCTGCAGTTCGGGCCGGTGCACGCGGACCAGCGGCCCCAGCACAGGACCGGTATCCACCACCTCGCGCGGCCCCTTCCGCTACACGGCCGCTACGGACGGCACCTCCCCCGGACGGACGATCGTATCGGGGGCTCAGGGTTCGACAAGCCCGGCCCGGATCGCGAACCGGGTGAGATCGAGCCGGTCCCGCAGCCCGAGTTTGGCCAGCACGTTCGCCCGGTGCCGGTCGACGGTCTTGACGCTGATCACGAGCGTGTCGGCGATCTCCCTGGCCGAGTGGCCCTCGGCGATGAGCTTGACGACCTCCTCCTCCCGCGGCGTGAGCAGGCGCTCGGGCACGGTCCCGCGGCGCAGGTGGTCGCGGATGAGCGTGCCCGCCGCACCCGGATGCAGGAACGGCTCGCCCCGCACGGCCGCCCGGCAGGCCGCCACGAGGTCGCGGTCGACCACCGACTTGAGCACGTAGCCCGACGCGCCCGCCTGCAGAGCCGCGAGCAGGTACTGCTCGTTGTCGTACATCGACAGCATCAGCATGCGGACGGGAAGCTCCCGGCGGGAGATCTCGCGGGCCGCCTGCAGGCCGGTCATGCGGGGCATCGCGATGTCGAGGACGGCCAGGTCCACGCCTCCCGAGGCCACCAGCTCGACGGCCTCGGCGCCGTCACCGGCCTCCGCGACGACCGTGAGCCCCGGCTCACCGTCGAGAATCAGCCGCAGCCCGCGGCGTACGAGCGCGTGGTCGTCGGCCAGCAGGATCCGGGTGTCATCCATCGCGGGTCATCCTCCGGACCGGTACCCGCAGCTGGACCTCGGTGCCTCCGTCGTCGTGCGGGCCGACGCTCAGCCCTGCCCCCACCAGCAGCGCACGCTCGCGCATCCCCCGGATCCCCGCACCCTCCGGACCGTCGCCGATCCCACACCCGTCGTCGGTCACGGTCAGCACCACCGCCGGGCCCTCCCGGCGCAACGACAGGTCGACGGCCTGTGCGCCGGCGTGCCGGACGACGTTCGTCAGGCTCTCCTGGGCGATGCGGTAGACGACCAGCTCGGCGGCGGTGCCCAACCCGGGCAGGCGTGGATCCACGTCGACGGTGACCGGCACCCCGCCCGCCTCCGTGACGTCGGCGGCCAGCGCGTCGATCGCACTGACCAGGCCGAGGTCGTCGAGCACCCCGGGGCGCAGCCTGCGCGCCACCTGCCGCACCTCGTCGAGGCTCCCGCGGACGGTCTCCGCCACGGCACCGAGGTCGTCGCGCAGCGACTCGGGCGCGGCGTCGCCCGCACGCTTGAGCGCCAGCAGCGCGGCGGTGAGGCTCTGCCCGATCTCGTCGTGCAGCTCGCGGGCGATGCGCTGCCGCTCCTCCTCCTGGGCGGCCAGCGCGCGGGCCGCGGACGCCCCCCGCTCGGTCTCGAGCCGGTCGAGCATGTCGTTGAAGGTGCGGATGAGGTGGGCGACGTCACCGGCGCCGGTGGCTGCGACGCGTTCCCCCGGGCGCAGCAGGTCGACGCGCTCCATCAGCGCGGCCAGCCCGTCCAGCGGGCGCAGGCTCGCGCGCAGCAGGAGCGCGTTCAGCACGAGGGCCGTCAGCAAGCCCGCGCCGAGCAGGGCGACCTCGGTCGCCACGATCGGCGCCGACACCGTGACCGGTGAGAACACCAGCAGCGCCGACGACGCCAGCAGGACCGCGACGTTGACGAGGAACACCCGCCGGAAGAGCCCCCGCGCAGTGGCGGACGTGGCCCGGCCGCGCGGGTCGACGACGGGACGCTGCTCGGACAGCACGGGCATGCCCCCAGGGTCGTCACCTGCCGCGTGGCTGTCCATGCGGCCTCACACCCATCCGAAGATGGGTGCTGCGCCCGATGCCGCATGTTCGCCCTGATGGGCAGGATGGCTGCCGTGAACAACAACGCACTGGTCGCCGCGCTCGGTTCGGACGCCGTTGCCGCGGTTCACGGGTACCGGCTGGAGATCGTCGAGCAGGCCCGGCTGCACGGGCTGACGCTGCGCCCCGCCCGCACCGGACCCGGCAGCGATCCGATCGACATCAGGCTCGTCGTCACCGACCGTCCGGGCGCGCCGCTGACCGGAGTGGTGCTCGCGTGGAGTCCGGAACGTGGCTGGTCGACCGCCGGAAGCGCCGATCCGTCGCCCCGGTACCTGGCAGGCCCGCTCGCTCGGCCACTGGACCTCGTGCCGTCTCCGGTCGACGTCCTGTGCCACCTCACCGCCGGGGCGCGCGGCTCCAAGGTGCCACCGCTCGATGTGGAGCTCGACGACGACCCCGCCGCGATCCGCCGGCTGCTCCGCTTCGCGACTGCGCGCCGGGATCGGTCGTCCGACGCACTCGGCCTGTCCGCCTGACCTGGTCGGGCCCGTTCTCCGTCGGCCGGACCACCTCCCTCCCGGTCCGGCCGACGGTCTCTGGGGGGGGACGGCGGGACCGCCTCGTGCACACCGCCACCGCCTCGTGCACACCGCACACCCTGTGCACGCGCACGCGGGGTGTGCACCAGCCGCTACAGGCGACGGGCGCCGTCCGCGGCCACGGCCACGAACGCCGACGGCGCCCGGAAGCCCGCGGCGGCGTAGGCCGCCTCCACCGCGCGCACCACCGCCTCCACGGCGTCCGCCTCGACGAGCGCGAGCACGCAGCCGCCGAACCCGCCACCGGTCATCCGGGCGCCGTGCGCGCCGGCGTCCAGCACCGCCTGCACCGCGGTGTCGACCTCGGGGACGGTGATCTCGAAGTCGTCGCGCATCGAGGCGTGCGAGGCGGTGAGCGTCGGGCCGATCGTGCGCAGGTCGTCACCGGCCCGCAGCGCCGCGACCACCGCCAGCACCCGCGCGTTCTCGGTGACGATGTGCCGGACCCGCTTGCGCAGCAGGCCCGCTTCGGCACCGTCGCCGAGCCGGGTCAGCGCGGCGTCGAGAGCGTCGACGGTGACGTCGCGCAGCGCCGGCACGCCGAGGATCTCCGCCGCTCGCTCGCACGACCGCCGCCGCTCGGCGTACTCGCCGTCGACGTGCGCGTGCGGCGCCTGCGTGTCGACCACCACCAACGCCAGGCCGGCCGCCGCAAGGTCGAACGGCACCTCCTCGGCCTCCAGCGTCCGCATGTCGAGGAAGACGAGGTGACCGGCGCGGCCGAACAGCGAGGCCATCTGGTCCATGCCGCCGGTCGGGGCGCCCACGACGTCGTTCTCGGCCCGCTGGGTGACCGCGGCGAGGTCGTGCCGGGAGAGACCCAGTCCGGCGAGCTCGTTCCACGCGACGGCGACGGCGCACTCCAGGGCCGCGGACGACGACAGGCCGGCGCCGGACGGGATGTCGCCGTCGACGACGACGTCCAACCCCGGCACCTCGTGCCCGGCCTCGCGCAGCGCCCACGCGACCCCGGACACGTAGGCGGACCAGCCCGACACCACGCCCGGCGCGATGTCCGACAGCGCCACGTCGACGGTGCCCTCCTGCTGGACGGAGCGCACCCGCAGCACCGGGTCGCCGGTCGGCCGGGCGGCCGCGGCCACCCCCTGCTCCAGCGCCAGCGGCAGCACGAAACCGTCGTTGTAGTCGGTGTGCTCGCCGATCAGGTTCACCCGGCCTGGAGCCCACCACCGGCCCTCCGGCTTACCGCCGAAGGTCTCGGCGAACTCCGTCGCGACGCGCTCCGCCGGTGAGGTCATCCCCGCAGCACCTCCCCGTCCTGCACGCGCCGCGGTCCGGTCACGTGTACCTCACCCTCGACGACGACGTCCGCGCCGAAGGTGACGTCCCCGTCGACCTCCAGCCGGCTGCACCGGCGCAGCGACGGGGCACCGGCGGGGAACCGCTGATCGAAGTCGGCGACCAGCTTGTAGTGGTCGTCGTCGAGCGTGACCACCGGTCCGGGACCGTCGAAGGTCGGCGCCATCCGCCCGTCCGAGGTCAGCTCGTAGGCATCGGAGAGCACCACGAGCAGGTCGTTCGTCGTCTTCACCGGCGCGAAGCGCGACCGCGGCACCTGCACCGCCCGCGCACCGGGGATGGATCCGACGGCGGCACCCATCGCCGTCTCCAGCTGGATCACCGCGGGGCTGGTCTTGTCGCGGGGGTCGACCGTCTTGCGGTTCACGATCAGCGGGAGCACCGGGGCACCCGGGTCCGCAGCCTGCAGGTCCTTGAGCGCGCGCAGGTCCACCCACAGGTTGTTCGTGTTGTAGTAGCGCCACCGGTCGACGTCACCGAAGGACGGGTCGCCGTCGGGCACCTGCGCCGTCTCGCGGAGCACCACCTGGCCGGCGCGACGGGCGAGGTGGCCGCCCTTGCGGTCGGCAGGCGTCCCGCGTACCGCCTCCATCGCGAACGGCACCTCCTCGTCCGCGACCCAGGCCGCGATCCGGACATCGGCGAGCGCGCCGAGGTTGTCCGAGTTCGAGACGAAGATCCAGCGCAGCCCGGCGCCGAGCAGGGTGTCCAGCATGCCGGAGGCGGCGAGGGCGGTGTAGAGGTCGCCGTGCCCGGGCGGGCACCACTCGAGGTCCGGGTTCGCAGGCCACTCCACCGGCGCCAGGTCGCCCGCGAGCAGCTTCGGCTCGCGGCCCTGCAGGAAGTCCAGTGGCACCTCCTGGCCGCGCAGACCGGCGTAGCGCTTCAGCGCCTCCAGCGACGGCCCCCGCGTGGACAGGGAGTTCATCACCACCAGCGGCAGCCGGGCGCCGTGTCGCTCGCGCAGCGCCAGCACCTGCGTCGCGATCACGTCCAGGAAGCTGCTGCCGCGCTTGACCTCGAGCAGCGACTTCGGCCCGGACAGCCCCATGCTCGTGCCCAGGCCGCCGTTGAGCTTGACGACCGTCAGCTGGTCCAGCACCTCGCGTGCCCGCTCCGGCGCCGGCTCGGGCAGCTCGTCGAGCAGCGGCAGGTCGTCGAGCGGCTCGAGGACGTCGCCGGACAGGCGCCCGGCGTCGGGGTCGTCGAGCTGCTCGAGGCGCCGCGTCATGGCGGCCAGCTCGGCAGGGTGGGCGCCGGCGGCCCGCATCTTGTCCAGGGCGACGGCGACGTGATCGGCCATGGCGAAGCTGTACCACACCCCCGCGACGGTTCCCACCCGGCAGACGTCGGCGGAGTTCGTCCGCGATTCGCGCCTGCGCTGCGCAGCGTCCTTCCGCGACCAGAGGAACGGCGCCGTCCATGGAACTGTCGCTGATCGTCATCCTGGTCGTGGTGACCACGCCGGCGTTCGACTTCACGAACGGTTCCACGACACCGCCAACGCCATGTTCGTGCTGTCGACCGCCCGGGTCGCCACCGGCGCGACCATCGGTGTCGGCGCTGGCCGGCGGGCCTCCGGGCGGGCCCGACGACGACGCCAAGACGCTGAGCCCGGCGGCCGGGTCCGCCGTCGCGGCGATCGCCGGCCACGGTCTCCGGATCATCATCGCCTGGACCGCTGTCCGGTACGGTGCGCGCCATGGCCGAGGTCGCACCCGCGCGCTTCGGTGCCGTGGAAGCCGGCGGCACGAAGTTCGTCTGCCTGCTCGGCTCCTCCCCCGACGACATCGTGGCCCGCACCCGCATCCCCACCGGAGCGGACCCGGAGGTGACGCTGGCCGAGGTCGTGGCGTTCTTCGCCGGCCCGAACCCGCCGGCGGCCGTGGGTATCGCGTCGTTCGGCCCCGTCGAGCTGCGGCCCGGTCACCCGCGCTACGGGCACATCACCTCCACCCCCAAGCCCGGCTGGCGCGACGCCGACCTCGTCGGCCCGATCCGGGCGGCGCTGGACGTGCCGATCGGCTTCGACACCGACGTCGCGGGCGCCGCGCTCGGCGAGGGCCGTTGGGGGGCGGCGCAGGGGCTGTCGACCTTCGTCTACATGACCGTCGGCACCGGGATCGGCGCCGCCGCCGTCGTCGGGGGCCGGGCGGCGTCGGGGCTCGGGCACGCGGAGGTGGGACACGTCGCCGTGCCCCGCCAGCCCGGCGACACCTACCCGGGCCGCTGCCCGTACCACGGCGACTGCCTGGAAGGCATGGCCGCGGGCGGCGCGATCGCGGAGCGGTTCGGCCGCCCCGGCGAGCGTCTCGACGGCGACGACCTGCGGCAAGCGGTCGAGTGGCAGGCCGGCTACCTGGCCGAGGGGCTGCGCACCATCGTCTACACGATCGCCCCGGAGCGCATCGTGATCGGCGGCAGCGTCGCGGAGCTGCCCGGCCTCTTCCCGCGGGTGCAGGAGAAGCTGATCGCGACGATGGCCGGCTACGGCGCGCTTCCCGAGCACGCGGCGGACGGCTTCGTGGTACCGGCGGGGCTCGGTGGGCTGGCCGGGCCGGCGGGCGCCCTGGTGCTGGCGGAGAACGCCCTGCAGGCCGGATGAACCGCCGCTCTCGCCGCGCCTCCCCGGCTCGCCGGGCCTGACCGGGGCACGACCGGTCGGCGCTCGGCCCGGCGGACGTCGCCGACGCCCGGCTCACCGTGCTGGTCGGCCTCGCCGACCTCGCCTGACGCGCCCGGTGGGCCGTTCAGGGCCCGTGGGGATAGCGTCCGGGCGCGTGGACCACGTCGACGACCTCACACCCGGGTCCGGCCGCCGCACACCGCCCCGCGCCCGGCTGCGCACGGACGCCCCGGAGCGCTCGCTCGACGGCGAGTGGGAGTTCCGGTGGGCGGGCTCCGGCGAGCCGGACGGCCCGTGGGAGACGCTGCCCGTGCCCGCGCACTGGGTGCTGCACGGCTCCGGTCGCCACGGCCGGCCCTGGTACACCAACGTGCAGTTCCCGTTCCCGATCGATCCGCCGCACGTTCCGGACGAGAACCCGGTGGGCGACTACCGGCGGACCTTCGACCGTCCCGGATGGGACGTGGCGGGCGTGCTGCTGCGCGTCGACGGCGTCGAGTCCGTGTACCGGATCGTGCTCAACGGCGCGGAGGTCGGGGTCGGCAAGGGGAGCCGGCTCGTCCAGGAGTTCGACGTCACCGAGCTCCTGGTTCCGGGGTCCAACGAGCTCGTGGTGCGGGTGCACCAGTGGTCGTCGATGAGCTACGTCGAGGACCAGGACCAGTGGTGGCTGCCGGGGATCTTCCGGAGCGTCACGCTGCTCGGCCGCCCGCGCGACGGTCTGGACGACGTGTGGCTGCGAACCGGCTGGGCGGACGGCGGCGGGACGGTCGACCCGGAGATCACCGGCACCTTCCCCGTCACGATCGCGATTCCGGAGCTGGGGATCGAGCGGCGGTTCGGCGCGGCCACCGAGGTGACGGGGTTCGACGTCGGGAGGGTCGAGCCGTGGACGGCCGAGACGCCGCGGCTCTACGACGCCACCGTGAGCGGCCCGGGCGAGACCGTGTCACTGCGCCTGGGGTTCCGCACGGTGGCGGTCGACGGCGAGCGGTTCCTCGTCAACGGCCGCCCGGTGACCTTCCGCGGCATGAACCGCCACGAGACCCACCCCGAGCGCGGGCGGGTGTTCGACGAGGCCCACGCCCGCGCGAACCTGCTGGCGATGAAGCGGTCAGGAGTCAACGCGATCCGCACCAGCCACTACCCGCCGCACCACCGGGTGCTCGAGCTGGCCGACGAGCTGGGGTTCTGGGTCGTGCTGGAGAACGACCTGGAGACCCACGGCTTCGAGACCGTCGGCTGGCGGGGCAACCCGAGCGACGACCCGGCGTGGGAGGCGGTGTACCTCGACCGCATCGCGCGGACGGTCGAGCGCGACAAGAACCACGCGTGCGTGGTGATGTGGTCGCTCGGCAACGAGGCCGGGACGGGCCGCAACCTCGCCGCCACCGCGCACTGGGTGCACCGCCGCGACCCGGGGCGGCCGGTGCACTACGAGGGCGACCACACCGCCGCGTACACCGACGTCTACTCGCGCATGTACCCCTCGCCCGCCGAGGTCGCGGCGATCTGCGCCTCCTCGGGTGAGATCCCCGGCCTCTCCGCGGTGGAGACGGAGCGGGTCCGGAGCAAACCGTTCGTGATGTGCGAGTACGCGCACGCGATGGGCAACGGCCCCGGAGCGCTCGACACCTACGACACCCAGGTCGACGCGAGCCCGCGCCACCACGGCGGGTTCGTCTGGGAGTGGCGCGACCACGGGATCCTCACGCGCACCGCCGACGGCACCCCGTTCTTCGCCTACGGCGGTGACTTCGGCGAGGTCGTGCACGACGGCAACTTCGTCATGGACGGCATGGTGCTGTCCGACGACACCCCCACGCCGGGCCTCGCGGAGTTCGCCGCGGTGAACACACCGGTCGTCCTCAGCGGGCGCCCGAGGCGCCTGACGGTCGGGAACCGCTACCACACGGTCGACACCGCGCACCTGCGGTTCGTCGCGGTGGTCGAGGACGACGGCGTGCCCCGTTTCGAGACGGAGCTGGCCGTCCCGGCCGTGCCCGCGGGCGGGACCGCGGCCGTCGCCCTGCCTGCCTGGGACGCCGCGGACGGCGCCGAGACCTGGGTGACGGTCCGCGCGGAGCTGGCCGCCGACGCGCCGTGGGCGGCGCGCGGGCACGTCGTGTCGCACACCCAGTTCGCCGTCGCACGCCCACCGCGACCGGCGCACGCGCCACGACAGGTGCGCCGGTCGGACCGGGAGTGTGGCGTCGAGTTCGACGAGCGCACCGGCGCGCTCCGCCGGCTGTTCGGCCTCGACGTCGACGGCCCGCGGCTGGAGCTGTGGCGCGCGCCGACCGACAACGACCGGGGTGTTGCGAACGACAGCCCGGACGGTCGGTCGGCGGAGAGCCGCTGGCGCGAGCGCGGCCTGGACCGGCTGGTGCACCGCGTGGTGGCGGTCGACCCCGACGGGCCCGTGATGCGCGTCCGGGTCGGCACCGCCGGCAGCGCCCGGACCGTCGACGTCACCTACCGCTGGACCGTCACCGACGAGGTCGCCCTGCGCGTGGAGGTCGTGCCCTCGCCGGACTGGGACTGCACCTGGCCGCGGGTGGGCGTCCGGTTCGGCCTGCCGCCCACGCTGCGGTGGGCGCGCTGGTTCGGCACGGGACCGCACGAGTCGTACCCGGACTCGCGCCGGGCGGCACGGGTCGGCACGTTCGCCGCGAGCCTGGACGAGCTGAGCGTCCGCTACTCCCGCCCGCAGGAGACCGGGCACCGGGCCGAACTGCGGACGCTGGAGGTCAGCGACGACGTGGGTGTCCGGCTCCGGCTGCGGACGGTCCCCGACACGGCCGGCCACCGCCCCGGGTTCACGCTCACCGGGCACACCCCGCAGGAGCTGGACCGGGCCGGGCACCCGCACGAGCTGGCCCCACCCACCCGCACGTACCTGTTCCTCGACGACGCCGTGCACGGGCTGGGGTCGGCGGCCTGCGGGGTGGACGTCGCCCCGCAGGCCGGCCTGTGGCCGGGTGCGCGGGCGTTCGGAGTCGTGTTCGCCGCGCCGTGATCCCAACGTCGCTCACTCGCCGAGGAACCCGCCCGACTGCCGCTGCCACAGCTTCGCGTAGCCGCCGCCGCGGGCCAGCAGCTCGACGTGCGGTCCCTCCTCGACCACCCGGCCGCGGTCCAGCACGATCAGCCGGTCCATGCCGGACACCGTGCTGAGCCGGTGCGCGACGACGATCGCGGTGCGGCCCTCCATCATCCGCCACAGCGCGTCCTGGATGAGCGCCTCGCTCTCCGAGTCCAGCGCGCTCGTCGCCTCGTCCAGCAGCAGCACCGGCGCGTCGCGGAGCAGGGCCCGCGCGATCGCCACCCGCTGACGCTGGCCGCCGGAGAGCTTGACGCCCCGCTCCCCGACGAGCGTGTCGAAGCCGTCGGGCAGGCCGTCGACGAACTCCAGGACGTGCGCGGCCGCGGCCGCCGCCCGGATCTGCGCGTCCGTCGCCCCCGGCCGGCCGAACGCGATGTTCTCACGCAGGCTCCGGTGGAACATGACCGGGTCCTGTGGGACGTACGCGAGCAGGCTGCGCAGGTCGGCCTGGGTCAGCCGGGTGATGTCCCGGCCGCCGATCAGGATCCGGCCGGCGTCGACGTCCATCAGCCGCAGCAGCAACCGGATGATCGTCGTCTTGCCACCGCCGGAGCGCCCGACCAGCCCGACCCGCTCGCCGTCACCGATGTGCAGGTCCAGCCCGTCGAACAGGGCCGTGCCCTGGCCGGGGTGGGTGAACCGGACCCGCTCCAGCCGCACCGCCGCCGCCCGCTCCGGGCGCGGTTCGGGCACCGCCGGGTCCAGCACCGTCGGCCCGTCCAGCAGCAGCTCCGTAAACTGCCCGGCCTCGGTGATCGACCGCTCCATCTGCCGCCAGATCGAGTTGAACTCGAACAGGATTCCGGTGGCCTGGATCAGGTAGGCGAAGGTGACGATGACGGCCGCGATCCCCGGCCCGCCCTCCCGCGTGGCCACGACGAGCGCGACCACCAGCCCGAGCACGTTGGTGAGCACCGACAGCGGCGCGACGACGGTGTCGATCCGCAGGTTGTGGAAGTCCCACGAGGCCAGCGTCAGGCGGCGGTGCTCGTCGACGCGCAGCGCGTGCTCGGCGGCCTCGCGCCGCTCGGCGGAGTGGGCGCGCACGGCGTCCATGTTGGCCAGGATGTCGGCGACCCGGCCCGACATCCGCGTCCACGACACCTCGCGGGCCTGCACCAGCAGCTGCCTGCGGCGCACCAGCGGCAGCACCGCGACCGTGCTCAGCACGATCATGCCGACCAGCACGAGGACCAGCAGCGGGTCGAACCGCCACAGCACCACGGACGCGAACACCAGCGGCAGCAGGCTCGCCACGATCCGGAACGCCAGGACGTCGAAGAAGTTCTCGAACTGCGTCGCGAACCCGAGCACGCGCTTGGTCAGCGCGCCCGCGAAGTTCTCGTGGAAGAACGCCGCGTCCTTGGCCAGCAGCTCCTCGACGCCGGACACGTAGAGCCGCGCCATGCCACCGGATTCGACGCGGTTGATGGCGTGGACCGCGACGCGCAGCAGCACCTCACCGACGAGCAACGCGCCGGCGAACGCCGCGACCCGCGGCGCCAGCAGCCCCGGCGTGATCGCCGCCCCGGCGGCGATGCGGGCGACGATGTCGGCCACCACCAGGGGCGGCAGGTAGTTGAGGCTGATGTTGCCCAACGCCGGCCCGAACAGGGCGACGGCGGCGAGCAGGGGGCGATGACGCAGCTCGCCGACGTAGCGGCGCAGCGCGAGCCGGATCGCGGCACGTCGCTGCCGGACGGCGAGGGCAGGATCGGCGGACGGCCTGGCTAACGGTGGATCGGCGATCGTGGTAGTGATAGCGGTTCCCTCCGATTTTGTCGGAGGTTCATGGTCCCGGCCGCCCCGTGATCGGTTCCACCGATTTGCGTGATAGGGAGACGGCATGGACGAACGGGTGCTCGTGTGCTTCGGCGACTCCAACACCCACGGTTCGCCACCCTCGACCGGCGCGGCGGAGCCGCGCTACGGCCCGGACGTGCGCTGGCCCGGGGTGCTGGCCGCGGCGCTCGGACCGGGGTGGCGGGTGCACGAAGAGGGCCTGCCGGGGCGGACGACGGTGCACCCGGACGTGGTCGAGGGCGGGCACCTCTCGGGACTGGCCGCCCTGCCGATGGTGCTCGGCACCCACTCCCCGATCGACGTTCTCGTGATCATGCTGGGCACCAACGACCTCAAGGCCCGGTTCGCCGTCGGGCCCGCTGACATCGCCACGTCCGTGGAGCGGCTGGTGCGCGTGGGACGGGCGTTCTGCGCGGGGACCGGGCGGCCGGTGCCGCGGATCCTGCTGGTCGCCCCGGCACCGGTCACGGAGGTCGGGGAGGACGGCGAGCAGTTCGCCGGCGGTGCGGAGAAGTCCCGGCGGCTGGGGCAGGCGCTGCGGGCGACCGCGGACCGGCTCGGCGTCGACTTCCTCGACGCGGGCGCGCACGTCCGCACGAGCGCGGTGGACGGGATCCACCTCGACCCGGACGCCCACCGGACGCTGGGCGAGGTGGTCGCGGCGGCGGTGCGGTAGGCGGCCCTGCCGGGCTACCACCGCCCGTCGACGTCGACGAGGCCGCGGCGAGCCCGTGCACACCCGGCCGGGTCGGTGCACACGGCGCGCGGTGTGCACGGCCGCCCCCGGTGTGCACGGCCGCCCCCGGTGTGCACGGCCGCCCCCGATATGCACGGCCGCCCCCGATATGCACGGCCGCCCCCGATGTGCACGGCCGGGCGCCGCCCGGGGCGGCACGATCAGGCGGAGGGCCCACCCACGAGCGCAGCGAACTCGGCCACCAGCAGGCCGGCGGCGCCCGTGGTCACCGTGCGCAGACCGGCACCGATCGGGCCGTCGCCGCGCAGCCGGCGCACCAGCTCGTCGTCGCCGAGGTCGGCGAGGGCGTCCAGCTCCGCGCGCGACGGCCCACCCCGGAACAGCGGGTCAGCCGCCCGGGCGCTGTTCGGCTGCAGGCGTGCGGCCAGATCACGCAGCCGACGGGCCGGGGCTGCGGCCACCACTCCGAGCTGCGCGACACCGACGAGCCTGCGCCACTCGGCGAGGAACGCCACCGCGCGACGGGCCTCCTGCAGCCCGGCATCGGTGTCGCCTGCGGCCGGGTCGAGATCGCTCAGCGCGTCGACCACGTCGGCCCGGACGTCCGACACGTCCTGGCCGCACAACGGGAGAGCCGCCTCGAACCACGGCTGGTCGTCCCGCCCGGTCAGGCAGAAGATGGCGTGCGCCCGCGCTTCGGTGGTGCGGCGGTCGACGAGGCGGACCAGCAGCCGGGAGGCCAGGTCCCGGTCGACGGCGGGCCCGAACGCCGGTGCTCGCACCACGACCGAGTCCTGGTGCGGCTGCACCGTGACCTCGGGTGAGGTGGGGTCTGTGGACATCGCGAGCACCCGCGCCCTGACCTGCCGGGGGTCGATCACCGAGTGCAGCCGGCCCGGAAGGGGTCGCAGCGGCGAGAGCGCGACCAGAGGTCGCCCCGCCCCCGTCGCTCGACGCGCCAGCCGCCGCCACCCGTCGGCCACCGCCTTCAGCTCGCGATCCGGGCCCGTAACCTCCTCGGCCAGCTCACAATATCCGTCGACCAACTCTTTCAGCGCGGAACGAAGACCTTCGCAGATCGGCACGGAATGCCGGGTCAATCCGCGCAGGAATGCCGCGAAATCCCGCGAGGAACGTCGCGCCAATCGCACCGCGTCGCCGGTGAGAACGGCACGCACAGGGCCGGGCGACAGCGTTCGCGCAGCGCGCCCGCGGGCCACTCCGCGCTCGGCGTCGATCAACGATCGGGCCAGCGGCAGCTGCAGCCAGCGGTCGAGCGCATCGACGACGGCCACCCGCAGCCACGGCGCTGCGCCCGGCGGGGCGCCGGTCATGGGAAGGCTGATCGACGGCCGGTAGGCGGCCCCCCTGATCGGCATGCCGTCCGGCACGTCGTCACCGATGAGGGCACGCAGCAACGGTGTTGTGGTGGCGTCGGCGGCCGGGTACGAGACGCCGTTCCAGCAGTCGGGAGCCATCAGGTCGACGTCGACGTGCACGCCTGCGACGAGATGCGTGCCGTGGACGAGCGCGGCGGACGCCGCTCGGCCCGGCGCGACGGCGGAACCGCATCCGGCGGAGCGTCGCATCGGCTCCATCATCGAATCGCCTCACATTCGCGACCCTGGTTCGCCGGCGCCGCCCCGAAGCCTGTCCCGCCCACGCCGGAGTGCACGAGGCCGACCGCGCACGGCACCGGCCAATTGCATCATGGCACCTCCTCGGACCGATTCCAATACGTGCGGTCGTCGCGCCAGATGTGGGCGTAGCGCCACGCGTGGAGCCGACCGCGACATACCTTCAGACCGGCCGTTCCACGTCGCCCGCACCACGGGGCCGGTGCCTTCCTGGCGGCGAGCCGGGTGAGCGCCGCGCCCCGCAATGCCCGGTAGGCGCCGATGTCCCGCCATACGGACTGGGTGACCTCGCCTCGTGTCGGGTCGGCGAACTGCCGGAGGCGGGTGGCCCGCCGACACAGCATCTGGCGCGTGGGGGCGACGGTGATGCCGTCGTCCGGCGCCGGCTGTCCGGACTCCGGCCAGGTGAACGGATCGAACTCGACGCAGCACAGGTGCTCGATGCAGGCTTCGATCAGCTCCTCACGCGCCTTCATCCGCCCCGGCGCGAGTCTCTGACGAAGATCCTGGAGCTCGAACTGCTCGCGCCACAGCAGCCGGGCGATCCGCCACGACAGGTGATCGTCGCTACTCGCCTCGTCCGGCTCCGGCATCACGACCGCGGCCACGCGACCCGGCGTCGCGGCGGTGTCGCACAACCTCGACAGCTGCGAGGCGGCAACGCCGAGCTGCTCGGACCCCTCCGCGACGAAACCCTGCGCCCGCAGCTGCATCGCGCCGGCGACGTGCTCGAGCACGACCGCCCCGCGAACCAGGAACCCGAGACCGGCGACCGGCGGCTGACCGGATGCGAGCAAGGACAACGCGCGGCGCCAGTCGCCGACCTCCGCGGCCTCGAGCACCGCCCGCAGCAACCTCCGCAGCTCGTCGGCTGCGTCGGCATTCATCGCGCTACTCGGCCGACAGCCGTCCAGTGGACCGGTGACGCCGCACCGCGGCAGAGCGGTGGTGCGGCGACGACCTCGACAGCCCCTGGGGTGCGAACGCTCAAGAACATCTGCCGTCACCGCCTACCGTATATCCCGAGACTTACCGAAACATTCTGGTAACATTTCTGTGGCTATCCGAGAAACGATGGTAGAGTGGTCGCCTGTGACGGTCAACACACCGCATGTTACGCAAGTCACGTTGAGTAGGTCCGGCGAGGGGGAGGCCGAGCTGCGTCGTCCGCAATAACGGGTCATGGACTACCCGAGCTACGGACAGCTGGCGCATGCTGGCAGACTCTCCTACCATGGAAGGTGGGGCGACCAGTGGCCACAGAACTCGACCCGGCCGCGCTCCTCGCGCAGCGTCTCCGGCAGCTTCGCACGGCGCACTGGCCGGAGACGAGGCTGACCCAGGCCACGCTCGCCCATGCCTTCGGCGTCGAGGCGGCAACCATCAGCGCCTGGGAATCGGCTACCAGCGGGAAGACCCCGTCCCCCAGACGGTTGGAGGCCTACGCGCGCTTCTTCGCCAGCCGGCGGTCACTGGACGAGTCGCATCCCCTTGTCCCGGAGGCCGACCTGTCGCCCGACGAGCAGCATCAGTACCGCAAGCTCCACGACGAGCTGCTCGGCCTGCAGAACGGTCCGGCCGGGATGCGGGCCGGGAGTGACACCGGAAGCGAGAGCGAGCGCGCTGAGGTTCACGGCACCGCCCACCTTCGCCCCCGCGGCATCTTCACCTTCGCGGAAGGCCCGGTGACCGTCATCTGCCCGAAGGCCCCCGAGTCCGCGCAGGGGCCGCTGGCCAGCCAGGACGACCCCAACTTCGCCAAGCTCCAGCAGTACGGCGACCTCGACGCCCTGATCGAGCTGTACGGCCACCTGCGTGCCTCCAACCCCGTGCTGGACGTCTTCCACCTGCTGGCCAGCGAGGTCACGGCGGACGACATGTCCACGCACTCCATCCTGCTCGGCGGGGTGGGCTGGAACCGGGTCACCCGGCGCTTCCTCGAGGCGCTGCGACAGGTTCCGATCACGCAGTTCCTCGTCGACGAGTACCCCGGCGACATCTTCGAGGTCACGGAACCGGCGAGGAAGCGCTTCCTCCCGGTCTGGGAGGACGGCGGGGGCGGCAAGGTCCTGCTCGAGGACGTCGCGCTTCTCGCCCGCATCCCCAACCCGTTCAACGTGAAACGGACCCTCACCATCTGCAACGGCGTCCACAGCCGCGGCGTGCTCGGCGCCGTCCGCTGCCTCACCGACAAGCGCGTCCGCGACGCCAACGAGGAGTTCCTGGCCGAGCGGTTTCCCGACGGCCGCTTCGCGCTGCTGCTGCGTGCCCCGGTGGTCGAGAACGAGACCCTCTCCCCGGACCTGCAGAACGCCGCCGCGCGGCTCTACGAGTGGCCCTTCGCGGAGGGGAGATGAAGCCGTCAGGTGCCACGTCGCGCCGGAACCGGGCCGCGGGCAAGAGCGCGGCGGTCAAACATGTGGCGTCCCACGCACAGCTTCTGCGTGACGTGTCGTCCGCGCCGGCGCCCTCCACCCGGTCGCGCCGCAGCCGACCTGATGCGATCATCGTGCCCGCTGCTCGTCCGGCGTCGGCCCTGACCGGGCTGATCGAGCTCGCCGCCGGTCTGGAGGTCCCGCTGGTCATGCTCTGCAGCGGCCAGGCAACGGTCGGCCAGGTTACGGAGCGCCTGGGCCGAGTACACCGGGCCCGCGGCCTCGTCGTGCAACTGGACGACGGCTACGCCCTCCCGACGGCACGCTGGAGCACCGGCGAGTTCGCCGCAGTGAGCGGTGGACGCTCCAGCGATCTGAGCACGAAGCGGAACGTCGGGCTGCTCCTGGGCCGGCTCCAGGGCTGGAACAAGATTATCTTTATCGACGACGACATCACGGTGTCGAGAACCGACATCGCACGACTCTCTACTCAACTCGACAGCTACCAGATCGCCGGCATGGCGTGCCGCACGCATCCCGACAACTCCGTCTTCTGCCATGCCCGACGCCTGGCGAAGCTCCCCCAGGACGTCTTCGTCACCGGTGCCGTGCTGGGCGTCAACTGCGGCGACCTGCCGCTGCAGTTCTTCCCCGACATCTACAACGAAGACTGGTTCTTCTTCGCCGAGACCGCCGCCCGCCACCGCCTCACGAAGGCGGGCGAGGCCCGCCAGGCCGAGTACGACCCCTTCGGCTCGCAGGCCCGGGCCGAGCACGAGGAGTTCGGCGACCTCCTCGCCGAGGGCCTCTACTCCTTGATCGAGGACCGTGGACCCCGCTACTCCTTTCGCCAGTTGACCCACCAGGCGAACAGGCGGTTCTGGTCGAGCTACATCGACGTCCGGCGCCAGAACCTGCACCAGGTACGGTCACTGCTCGCGAGCTACGTGGGCCGCAAGGACTGCGGCGACGGGGTCGAGGCAGCCATCGCCTCCCTCACCGCAGCCGATCAACGCTACGAGGCGGCGCACAGCCCGATCACCGCGGACCGGTGCGTGGAGTTCCTCGAGGCGTGGCAGCAGGACATCACCGCGTGGTCGGGGTACTTCGCGCACACCAACAGCGTCGGGAACGCCCGGGATGCCCTGGATGTTCTCGGGCTTGCCCAGTGGGAGTCCGTGCGGTGACCGTGCGCACCACGATCAGATGCGGCGCCGCAGGCGCAGCTCCCGGCACCGGTGCCTCGGTCTGATCGGCTGCCGCTCCCCCGTCCACTCGAACCCCAGCCGCTCGTACACGCGCAGTGCGCAGCGGTTGTCCTCCAGCACCCAGAGCCACAGGTCGGTGAGCCCCGCCCGGCGGGCGATCTCGATGATGCCGTCCAGCAGCGCCCGGAAGACCCCTCGGTTGCGGTGCGTCGGCGCGACCCAGATCGACTCGATGTGGTGCGGGTCATGTGGAGAGCAGTCGACGAGGGCGGCCATACCGATCACGTGACCGTCGTCGACGGCCACGAACCAGTCCTCGGTCTCGACCCGGCGCCGCCACTGGTGCTCGCTCCACCGAAATTCGCGCTGATAGGGCGAGGTGAACGCATGCGGCGATTCCGCCAGAGCGCGTAGCCGGATCGTCCGCAGCACGTGCCAGTCGCCCCGTTCCAGCAGTCGGACGTCCAGTACCGCTCTCGTCATCCGCTCCCACTCGCCACGCCCACTCGACGGTGGACCCCCTCCCCGTCCCACTACACGATTCCCGACTCGGCTGCGGATTGCGAGCACTTCATGAGCTGGATCGCGGCCGCGTGTCCGACGTCCGCAGCCAGCACACGAACGTCATCAGGGCGATCACCGCCGTGGTGGCGAACCCGGCGGTGTACCCGGCCCGCTCGACGACGACCCCCGCCACGACCGGTCCGACGACCGCTCCGGCGTCACCCACCATCTGGAACCCGGCGACAGCAGTGCCACCGTGGACGTCGCGGCCCCCCGCAGCGATCACATCGGCGGCCGCCGCGGTCACCGACGGGGTCATCAGCCCTGTGCCGGCGCCGGCGAGCAGGGAGACGACGGCCAGCGCCGCCACGGACGTGCAGAAGCCGAGCGCGACGCCCGTGACCGCGACGATCGCCGATCCGGCCAGGACGGGCGCGCGGCGACCCGACCGGTCGGACCACCGGCCGCCGAGATGCAGGCACGCCCCGGTTCCCAGGGCAAAGGCCGTGAGCGCGACTCCCGCCCACGCGCTCGACCGGTGCAGCCCCTCCGCGACGAAGAGCGGCACGAGAGCAAGCCGGACGCCGTAGACCGTCCAGCCGTTCAGAAGGTCGGCCAGGAGCGCGGCGCGGAACGTCGGGTGCGCCACCGCGGTCGTGAACGTGACGGATCCCGCGGCGGGTTCGTTCGGAGGCGGGCTCCCCGACCGGTCCCGCAACAGTCCCGCGGCGGCCACGGCGGCGACGCCGAGCAGTGCCGCGTAGACGAGGAAGGGCGCGCGCAGGCTCACCGTGGCAAGCGCCCCGCCCAGCACCGGTCCGGTGATGGTGCCCAGGAGGAAACCGGTGCCGCAGGCACCGGCCGCCCGTCCGCGGAGGCCGGGCGGCGCGAGCCGGATGACGAGCGCGGTCTCCGCGACCGTGAACATCGTCGACCCGACGCCCCCCGCCGCGCGGAAGACGAGGAACTGGGCGAAGTCCGCGGCGACGGCACACGCGGTGCTCGACACCGCCACGATCGCCAGCCCGCCGCAGAACACCCGCAGCTCCCCCAGCCTGCCGAGCAGCCGCCCGCTCACCGGTGCGAAGGCGATCCGGACGACGGCGAACACGCTGACGACGGCGGACGCGGCCGTCACACCGACGTCGAAGCTGCGGGCGAGGGCGGGCAGGGCCGGCGCAACGATGCCGTAGCCGAGCGCGACCACGAACCCGGCACCGATGAGGACGACGATCTCCCGCGGGAGTCGGCCCGGAAAGGGCGGGGCCGTCCGGCCCCGTCGTGGCTTCCTTCCCCGACGCCTGCAGATCATCCGCACCGAGCATCCCGCGGGCTCCGACGCCTCAACTACCGCTGGCTGAGCTGCGCAGTCACCGCAACTGGACCGGAGCTAAGAATCGGACCACTCGAACAGCCTCATGGCAGGGTTTTGAAGATCCGGCGCCAGCGCCGTCCCGGAGACGATCGGGACCCTCGCAAGGATAGCGAAGTCCTCGTCACCGAATCTCCGCGAGAGGTACTCCTCGTTACTCGGACCCAGGGCGTCGTCGGTCAGGGCCAGGACGGCACCGACGACACCTCGGCTGTGCACGCCGTTGAAGATCGTCAGAGTGCGGCTGACGTTGAACGGATTCTTCAGTCGCGCGAGGAACGCCAGGTCCTCGACCAGCTCCATCCTGCCGTTGACCTCATGCGTGACGGGAAGGTGCATCGTCGGTTCCCGATCATCGATCTGCTTGACACGGAAGGGTTCACCCGGCATCTCGTCGACCTTGACCTGCTCTATGGGCAGCTTCTCGAGTCGAGCGAGAATTTGACCCACAGTACTGTTCCAGCCGATCCCACCGAGCAGAATCATGTGGTTCTGCAGCTCGGCCTGGCGAACATCCGACGACAGGCGATGCAGCACAGCTCGTTCTGGATTCAGTGCACGCAGGTGGCCGAACAGCTCGATCAACGCGTCGAGGTCTGCGTAGCTGTGCAGCTTGGTGTGGTTGATATGCCCCTCGTCGGCCAGTGGCCCGGCAACATCCTCGGGCGCCACCGGACAGACGATGACGACGGATCCGGCGTCCCTGAAGGAGAGGAGCTCACGCCCGTGCTCAGTTGCCACGTCGTGGCGCTGATGGCTCGGATGCAGGCCGAACAGTTCATCCTCCAGGGCCTTGGACAGCTGCCGCTCGTCTTCGGTCAAGTCGTCGACGGGAACGAGGTGCACTCCCCCGTCGAGAGACCGGCGGGTCGCGAAGAAGCGGGCGTAATCCCTCAGTCGTACTGTCGGTGGCGCCTTGGGATTGCTCTGTGACTCCCATGAGCTGAGCGTGGTAGGGGCGACGCTCAACGCTTTCGCCAGGTTGGCCTG
>JAEUJO010000111.1 GCA_016794615.1 Pseudonocardia sp.
CGGGGCGAGGGCGTAGCCGGGATAGCTGGCGAGCCACGTGGCGCTGCCCAGGCTCACCGCGTCGGCGCCGGCCCAGAAGTACTCCCGGCAGTCGTCCACGGTCCTGATCCCGCCGGTCGCGACGATCGGCAGAGTGATCCCCGCGTCGCGCAGCTCGGCGACCACCCGCAGCCCGATCGGTTTGACGGCCCGGCCGGACAGGCCGCCGAACCGGTTGGCCAGCAGCGGCCGCCCGGTGCGCGGGTCGAGGCGCAGCGCCTTGACGGTGTTGATGGCGGTGAGTCCGGCGACGCCCGCGCGGGTGGCCTGGGTGGCGTTGCGCAGGTAGTCGTGGTCCGGCGAGAGCTTCAGCAGCACGGGGTGGTTGCTGCGCGGCACCGCCTCGCCGAGCACGTCCTGGAGGATCGTGGAGAAGTCGAAGTTGACGTTGTGACACGAGACGTTCAGCTCGAGGGCCGCGATGTCGCCCACCGGAACCGCGGCGTTGACCCGGTCGACCAGGGTCACGAACTCCTCCGCGGAGAACCCGCCGAGAGAGATGATCGTCCACTGGTCGCGGGTGCGGGGGTAGTAGTCGCGCAGGTAGGCGTCGATGCCGACGTTGCACCAGCCGAACGCGTTGACGAAGCCTGCGTCGGTGCGGTGCAGCACCGTGCCGTAGCGGCGCAGCAGGCCCGGCAGCTCGCGCAGCGGCCAGCGGTCACGGGTGGTGAAATGCCCCTCGCGGGGCTCCACCGTGAGGGTCCGGGTGGTGACGGCACCGAACTCGGACAAGGGCACGAAGAGCGACACCGGGCTCATGCCGTACGGCACGAGCGGGGAGTTGGCCACGCCGTAGCCCAGCAGGCTGGATGCGGTCACCACCCGGTTGCGCAGCACGATGTCACCGATCCGCACGCCCTCGCCCGGGCCCGGGCCCGGGCGGGTACTGCGGGACGGGGTCGTGGGGGATGTCGTCGTGCGGGGGCGGGTCAGCCGAGTGCGGAGCACGGTCCGATGCTACGGGCGGCCCGACCGGGCACCGTCGTCACCGGACGCCGGTGGGGGCTGCACGGGTGGTGGCGTCTCGGCGGGAGCGGTGGCGTCGGGCACGGACGCGTGCGCCGCGTGCAGCGCCCGGAGCCCGCGGATCGCCTCGACCGCCCGCATCCCGTCGACGGCCTGCACGGCCAGCACGGGTACGTACTCGTAGTCCGGCAGGTCCAGCCGCGCCCACGAGGCGCCGTCGGGGAACGACACCGCCCGCACCAGCTCCCAGGGCAGGTACCGCGGCCACCCGGTGTTGCGGACCTCGACGCCGTCGGCGTCCGCCCGCACGCGCGGGCGGGCCAGCAGCAGGACACCGCCCGCGAGGAACACTCCGATGAGCACCATCGCAACCTGGTCGGCGAACCGGAACACCACGCCGGTGTCCGTCGCGCGCAGGAACCAGGCGACGGCGATGAAGGTGGCCACCATCGCGACGGCACACACCCAGGCCGCCCGCCGCACACGCCGGGGCCGCACCACGAGCACCGCGCCACGCGGTGGCCGCCCGTCAGGGGCCAACGGAGCGGGCTGCCGCCGACGGGGTGGAGAAGTCCTGCCCGAGCTCATCACTCGGTGGCCGCGGACGCCGAGGCGGACGAGGCCGAACGCAGTGCACGCAGCGCGTTGGCGGTGACCAGCGCGGCCACGCAGGCCTCCGCGCCCTTGTCCTCCGTGGCACCGGGTCCGCCCGAGCGTTCCACGGCCTGGGCGTGGGTGTTGCAGGTCAGCACCCCGTTGCCGACGGGGGTGCGCTCGTCGAGGGCCACCCGCGCCAGGCCTGCGGTCACCGCGTCACACACGTACTCGAAGTGCGGCGTGCCACCACGCACCACCACACCGAGCGCGACGACGGCGTCGTGGCTGCGCGCCAGCTCCTGGCACACCACCGGCAGCTCGATCGTGCCGGGCACCCGGACGACCGTGGGCTGCTCGACACCCGCCTTGCCGGCCACGGCGAGCGCCCTCTCGAGGAGCACGTCGACGATCTCGGCGTGCCACCTCGTCGCTGCCACGGCCAGGCGCAGGCCGGTCGCGTCGGGCACCTCCAGAGCCGGTCGTCCGTCGCCACTCATGACATTCCTCGCCGTTTCTCGCGGTTGCCCGCCGTGGATGTGTCCGCCGTCAGGTGCCCACCACCGTACCGAGCCGCGAACGCTCGCTCACTCACCAGCACTCCCTCGCTGCGCCCGGTCGGGCGCCTCGCCCAAGCACTGCGACACCGGCTCGCTCACCAGGGGATGCCCGCCCGCCCCGACCGCGCCGACCGCGCCGGGCGCGGCGTCCCCGGGTCGGCGTCGTCCGGCAGATCGGGCAGGTCGTGGCCCATGCGGTCGCGCTTGGTGGTCAGGTAGTGCAGGTTCTCCGGTACGGCCCGCACCGGCAGCCGCACCCGGCCCAGCACGCGCAGGCCCCACCCCTCCAGCCCGGCCCGCTTGTCCGGGTTGTTGGTGAGCAGTCGCATGGACCGCACGCCGAGGTCGCAGAGGATCTGCGCGCCGGTGCCGTAGTCACGGGCGTCGGCGGGCAGCCCGAGCGCGAGGTTCGCGTCGACCGTGTCGGCGCCCGCCTCCTGCAGCTGGTAGGCCTGCAGCTTGTGCAGGAGGCCGATGCCGCGCCCCTCGTGCCCGCGCATGTAGAGCACCACCCCGCGGCCCTCGGCGGCGACGGCGGACAGGGCGGCGTCGAGCTGCGGGCCGCAGTCGCAGCGCAGCGAGCCGAACACGTCCCCGGTGAGACACTCGGAGTGCACCCGCACCAGCACGTCCTCGCCGTCGTCGGTGGCCCCGTTGAGGTTGCCGACGTCGCCGCGGACCAGCGCGATGTGCTCGATGCCGTCGAGCAGGGAGTCGAAGCCGTAGGCGACGAACTCGCCGTGCGGCGTCGGGATCCGGGCCTGCGCGACGCGCACCACGTGCTTCTCGGTGTGCCGCCGGTGGGCGATCAGCTGCGCGATGCTGATCAGTGCCAGGTCGTGGTCCTCGGCGAACACCCGCAGCTCGTCGCCGCGAGCCATGTCACCCTGCTCCTTCTGCGAGACGATCTCGCACAGCGCCCCGACCGGGGCGAGCCCGGCGAGCCGGGCGAGGTCCACAGCGGCCTCGGTGTGCCCGGGTCGCCGCAGCACCCCGCCCTCGCGAGCGCGCAACGGCAGCACGTGTCCCGGCCGCACCAGGTCACCGGCCACCGCGTCCCGGTCGGCCAGCAGCGCGATGGTCCGGGCCCGGTCCGCGGCCGAGATGCCGGTGGTGATCCCGGTCTTCGCGTCGACGGTCACGGTGAAGGCGGTACGGAAGCTGTCGAGGTTGGTGTGGTGCATCGGCGGCAGGTCCAACCGCTCGCAGTCGGCCTCGGTGAGCGCCACGCAGATGTAGCCCGACGTGTAGCGCACCATGAACGACACCAGCTCCGGGGTCGCCTTCTCGGCCGCGAAGATCAGGTCGCCCTCGTTCTCGCGGTCCGCGTCGTCGACCACCACCACGGGCCGTCCGGCGGCCAGGTCCGCCAGGGCCCGCTCGACCGAGGCGAACCCGGTGTCCGCGTCGACACCCTGGGGAGCAGCCATGGGCCCGGCGCCGGGCGGGGTCGCCGCCGCCGGAGGACCGGCCACCGTCAGGCCCCCCGCCGGGACGCCGGCCCGCTCACCCGCCATCCCACTCATCTGGCTCCCTCGCTTCGCTCGGTCGGGCCTGCGTACCCGGCCGTGAGCCGCTCGACGTACTTGGCGACCACGTCCACCTCGAGGTTGACGCTATCCCCCACGGCCCGCGACCCGAGTGTGGTGTGGGCCAGCGTCGTCGGGATCAGCGCCACCGAGAACGTCGCGCCGTCGGTACCGGCGACGGTCAGCGACACCCCGTCCACGGTGATCGACCCCTTCTCCACCACGTACCGGGACAGGGTGCCGGGCAGGCTGAAGGACAGCTCGTCGCTGCGCGCACCGGGGTCGCGGCGCAGCAGGGTTCCGACGCCGTCCACATGCCCCTGCACGATGTGGCCGCCGAGGCGACCGCCCACCGCGACGGCACGTTCCAGGTTGACCCGGGTGCCCGCCCGCACGTCCGCCAGGCTCGTGCGCGCCAGCGTCTCGGGCACCAGCTCGACCCGGAAGGCGCCACCCCCGGCACCGTCGGAGCCGGAACCGTCGGAGCCGGAACCGTCCGGGGAGCCACCGCCGGCGGCGGACGCCCCGACCTCGCCGGCAGGCGCCCCCGGCGGCTCCACCGCGGTCACGGTCAGGCAGACCCCGCTCACGGCGATCGAGTCGCCGTGGCGCGCGTCCGACGACACCGTCGGGCCACGGACCGTGAGCTCCAGCACCTCGTCGGTGCGGCGCACGGCCACCACCTCGCCGATCTCCTCCACGATGCCGGTGAACACCTACACCGCCCCTTTCCGCAGCGTGCCCTCGTGCAGCGTGCCCTCGCGCAGCGGGCTCCCGTCGCCCCCCGGCACGGCGGACCCCGGTGTGGCGGACCCCGCCCGTGCCGGGCCCGCCCCGTTCACGGTGCGCTCCGGCCGGGCGTCGACGAGCACGTCCACACCGACCCGGCGCACGTCGTCCACCTGCAACCGCGCGATGTCGGCGATCGTTCCCACCCCGGCCTCGTGCAGCGCCGCCGGCCCGGCCCCCAACAGTGCCGGAGCCAGGTACGCGAGCACCCGGTCCACCCGGCGCGCGGCGACGAACGCGCCGGCCAACCGCGGGCCGCCCTCCAGCAGCACGTCCACCACACCGCGGTCGTGCAGTGCGGCGAGCACCACGTCCGGGTCGCGAGTGCGCAGGTGCAGCACGTCCGGGGCGTCCAGCGCGAACCCGGACGGGACGTCGCGGTGCCCGACCACCACGCGCAGCGGGCTGCGCTCGTGCAGGGAACCGTCGGAGCGGCGCGCGGTCAGTGACGGATCGTCGGCGAGCACGGTGCCCGTGCCCACGACGATCGCGTCCACACCGGCCCGCAGCGCGTGCACCTCGGCGCGGGCATCCGCACCGGTGATCCAGCGGCTGGTGCCGTCCGCCGCGGCGCTGCGCCCGTCCAGCGTGGCGGCGAGCTTCCAGGTGACGTGCGGCCTACCGGTTCGCACGGCGTGCAGCCACGCCCGCAGCGGCCCGCGGGCGACCTCGTCGCCCAGGACCCCCTCGCGGACCGCGACACCACCGGCGCGCAGCACGGCGGCGCCACCACCCGCGGTCGGGTGCGGGTCGCGCACCGCGAAGACGACCGTCGCCACGCCGGCGGCGGCGAGCGCCTCGGTGCACGGCGGGGTGCGGCCGTGATGCGCGCAGGGCTCGAGCGTGACGACCGCCGTGCCGCCCCGGGCGCGCGGGCCCGCCTCGCGCAGGGCGGTCACCTCGGCATGCGGGCCACCGGGCGGTGCCGTGGCCCCGACCCCCACGACGGCGCCCGCGGCGTCGAGCACCACTGCGCCGACCGGCGGGTTCGGGCTCGTCGTTCCGTGCACGGCGACGGACGCCGCGAGCGCCCGGCGCATCGCGCCTGCGAGGGTCACGCCCGTCGCGGGCGCGGCAGGGTCGCGGTCGCCGGCAGGATCGGAGTCGTCAGCAGGATCGGAGTCGTCGGCAGGGTCGTGCGGGACGGCGCCGCGGAGCGGCCGGGTCATGTCGTGCTCACGGGTTGCGGTCCGCCCGACCGCCGCCGACCCGGCGGCTCACGCGGTCCACCGGTGCGGGGTGGCGGCGTGCACCCGCTCGCGCAGCAGCGCGACGGCCCGTCCCGGATCGTCGGCGTCGTACACCGCCGAGCCGGCGACGAAGCAGTCGACGCCGGCCTGCGCCGCGGCCTCGATGGTGTCGTCGTTGATCCCACCGTCGATCTCGACCAGCAGCCGCAGGTGCCCGGTGTCGACCAACCGGCGCGCCGCCCGGACCTTGTCGAGCACCTCCGGCATGAAGACCTGCCCGCCGAACCCGGGCTCGACGCTCATCACGAGCAGCGTGTCGAAGTGGCGCAGGGTCTCGACGTACGGCTCCAGCGGCGTGCCCGGCTTGATCGAGAGACCGGCCAGGGCACCGGCCGCGCGCAGGTCCTTCGCCAGGGCGACGGGGTCAGCGGCGGCCTCGACGTGCACGGTCACGTTGTGGACGCCGGCCTCGGCGTACCCGACGGCCCACCGGTCGGGGTCGTCGATCATCAGGTGGCAGTCGAGCGGCACGTCGGTCGCCGCCAGCAGTGCCTTCACCACCGGCAGCCCCAGCGTGAGGTTCGGCACGAAGTGCGCGTCCATCACGTCGACGTGCAACCAGTCGGCACCGTTCCCGCCCGCGTCCGCGACGGCCGCGGCCTCCTCGGCCAGCCGGGCGAAGTCCGCCGAGAGGATGCTCGGAGCGATCATCGGGTGCACGTCGCGAGGGTACGCCGAGCCGGTACTCGCGTCCGGTACGCGGGCGGCCGCGAGCCAACCGCCGGGCCGGATCAACCGCTGCGGCGCAGCAGGGCCAGGAACATCGCGTCCGTGCCGTGCCGGTGCGGCCACAGCTGCACCTCGGGGCCCGGGCCGAGGTCGGGCACGTCCGGCAGGTACGCCCGGGCGTCGAGCTGCTCGACACCGATCACCTCCCCGTCGGCCGCCTGCTTGCCGCGGCGGCGGCTCACGGCCGCCACGACGCCGACGGTCTCCGCCAGGTGCGGCGAGCAGGTGACGTAGGCGACCACCCCGCCGGGGCGCACGTGCCGCAGCGCCGCGGTGAGCAGCTCGCGCTGCAGCCGGGTCAGCTCCGGGACGTCCTCGGGGCGGCGCCGCCACCGCGCCTCCGGGCGGCGGCGCAAGGCCCCGAGGCCGGTGCACGGGGCGTCGACCAGCACGCGGTCGTAGGCCGCGTCGGGCAGCGGCGCGCTGCGGCCGTCCGCGACGTGCACGGTGACCGGCAACCCGTCGACGGCGCGCCGCACCAGCTCGGCGCGGTGCTCGGCAGGCTCCACGGCGTCCAGGGTGCCGCCGTCGAGGGCGACGAGCCCGCCCAGCAGGGCGGCCTTGCCGCCCGGACCGGCGCACAGGTCGAGCCATCGGTGCCCGTCGCCGTCGACGGGGACACGCGTCAGCGCCAGCGCCACGAGCTGGCTGCCCTCGTCCTGCACGACAGCGAGGCCCTCGCGCACGGCGTCCAGGTCCCCGACGTCGCCGCCCCCTGGTTCGAGGTGCACCCCGTAGGGGGAGTACGGGGCCGGCTCGCCCCCTGTGACCAGCGCCAGCTCCTCGGCGGTGATCTCACCTGGCCGGGCGAGCAGGTGCACGGTGGGGCGCGCGTCGTCCGCGGCCAGCGCCGCGTCGAGCTCCTCGTCCGCCTGGGCGCCGAGCGCGTCCGCGAACGCCTGCGCGACCCACCGCGGGTGCGCGTGCGCGAACGCCGCGTGCCCGACCGCGTCCTCCTTCGGGTCCGGGGCCAGCTGCTCGACCCACGCATCCTCGCTGTGCTCGGCGATCCGGCGGAGCACGGCGTTGACGAAGCCCGCCGAGCGCGAGCCCGCGTCGACGCGCACGAGCTCGACGGTCGTGTCGACCGCCGCGTGCGGCGGTACGCGGGTACGCAGCAGCTGGTAGGCGCCCAGGCGCAGGGCGTCGAGCAGCGGGAACTCGATGCGCTGCAGCGAGCGTTCGGTACAGGCGTCGATCACGGCGTCGAGCAGCCCCTGGGCGCGCAGCGTGCCGTAGCCGAGCTCGGTGGCCAGCGCGGCGTCGCGGTCGCGCAGCCCGTGCCGCCGCAGGATCGCCGGGAGCGCGAGGTTGGCGTAGGCGTTCCGGACGCGGACGGCGGTCAGCAGTTCCAGCGCGGCCATCCGGGCCGGGTCGAGCTCCGGCGGCCGCGACGGGCCCTGGCGGCCACGCGGCGGCCCGGCCCCGCGCGGGCCCGCGGGACGGCCGCGCTGCGGTCGCCCGGAACGGCGGGGCTCCCGGGGCGCCCGCTCGGTCACCGGGACCACCACCGCGGCGCGGTGACACCGACTCGCTCGCTGCGCTCACTCACCGCGCTCACTCACCGCACTCCCTCGCTGCGCTCGGTCGGCGCTGCGCGCAAGCGCTGTGACACCGACTCGCTCGCTGCGCTCACTCACTGGTGCACCCTCCTCGTGTCCGAGCCCGGGTCTCATCGCGCTCCCCCGCTGCGCTCGGTCGGCGCTGCGCGCGAGCGCCGTGACACCGATCCGCTCGCTCATCCGAGCACCTCGCCCGGCGTGATGCGCACCCCGCGCGCCCAGTCGGCGGCCGGCATGGGGCGGCGCCCGACGGGGCGGACCTCGCCCAGCACCACCGCCCCGGTCGCCGTCCCGGCCAGCACCCGCCGCTTCTCGGCGTGCAGCTCGCCGGGCTTGAGCTCGGACCCGCCCGCGAAGTCGGCCGGGAGCACCGGCCCGAGCCCCAGCCGCTCGCCGCGGAACACCGTCCAGGCGCCGGGGTCGGGGGTCACGGACCGGACGAGCCGGTCCACGGCCGCGGTCGGCGCCGCCCAGTCGACCTGCGCGTCCGCGACCGCGACCTTCGGCGCGTGCGAGACGCCGTCGACAGGCTGGGGGCGGGGGACGAGCGTGCCGTCCGCGATCCCGTCGATCGTCGCCGCCAGCAACGCGGCCCCGGAGCGGGCCAGCCTGCCCAGCAGGTCGCCTGCCGTGTCGGCGGGCGCGACGGCCTCGGTCACCACCCCGTACACGGGCCCCGTGTCAAGCCCTTCCTCCAGGCGGAACGTGGCCGCGCCGGTGATGTCGTCGCCGTGCCGCACGGCGGCCTGCACCGGCGCGGCGCCCCGCCATGCGGGCAACAGCGAGAAGTGCAGGTTGACCCAGCCGTACCGCGGCACGTCCAACGCGGCCCGGGGGACGAGCGCGCCGTAGGCGACGATCGCGCAGCAGTCGGGGGCGAGCGCGCGCAGCGTGTCGAGGAACTCGGGGTCGGACGGCCGGCGCGGCGTGAGCACCGGGAGCCCGGCCTCGTCGGCCAGTGCCCCGACCGGCGACCGGACCATCCGCCGCCCGCGCCCCGCGGGGGCGTCCGACCTGGTCAGCACGGCCACGACCGTGTGCCGGGAGTCCAGCAGAGCGCGCAGCGACGGGACGGCCGCCTCGGGGGTGCCCGCGAACAGCAGGCGCAGCCCCGGGCCGGTCCCGCTCCGCCCCGCTCCCTCGCTGCTCCCGGTCGGCCCGGAACGGTTCGACTCAGCGCGAAGCGCGGTGACACCGGTTCGCTCGCCGTGCCCGCCCACCGCCGTCACCGGGCCTTCCCGAACAGCGGATGGGGGCTGACCTTCACCAGCGGGGCGGACCCGGCGAACCACGGGGCGGAGCGGATCTCGGCCATGGCCGCCTTGCGCGTCTCCGGGTCGAGGCGGTCGACGAACAACACGCCGTCCAGGTGGTCCACCTCGTGCTGGATGCAGCGGGCGAGCATCTCGCTGCCCTCGACCGTGACCGGTTCGCCGTACATGTCGAAGCCGCGCGCGACCACGGTCAGGTGCCTGCGGCAGTCCCAGGACAGCGCGGGGATCGACAGGCAGCCCTCCGGGCCGAACTGCTCCTCGTCACCGACCGGCTCGAAAGTCGGGTTGACCAGGTGCCCGGCGAACCCGCCGCAGTCGTAGGTGAACACCCGCAGCCCGACGCCGAGCTGCGGGGCGGCGAGGCCGACACCGCGCTCCTCGTGCATCGTGTCGGTCAGGTCCGCGACCAGCCGGCGCAGCTCGGCGTCGAAGGTCGTCACCGCCGCGGCGGGGGTGCGCAGCACGGGATCACCGAAGAGCCGGACGGGCTGGACGGGCACGGGTCTCCTTCGACTCGGGGGGCGACCGCGGATCCGCTGCGGGGGCGCGATCCCGGAGGACGGTGGACACGGGTCGCCGGGCAACGGGTGTCACCGCCGGCGAGATGGTCCTGCGGGGACGACCCGATTCTGCCACGTCGCGCTGCCCGCTCGTCCCGTCACGTCCTGGCCGCGCCTCGGCGGGCCCGGACATGCGGCCGGTCAGCCGACCTCCGGTGGGTCCAGGCGCACCCGGACCGGGTCGGGCGCCTTGCGCGCCGAACGCCCGGCCGCCACCGCGGCGAGCGCCGCCGCCAGCGCGCGGCCCTGCGCGCGCGGCACGCGCACCAGCGCCCGTTCGCGGGGCGGCGCAGCGGGGTCCGCGCCGTGTTCGGGGTCCAGCTCGACCGGGCCGAGCACCTCGACGTCCGGGGGCTGCGGCCCGCCTGCGGTCCCGTCGCCGAGCAGGGTGTCGACGACCTCGGCCACGGCCGAGGCGGTGCCCTCCACCGACGCCATCCGCACCGCGGGCGGGAACCCGACCTCCGTCCGCGCCGCCAGCTCGGCGGCCGCGTGCCACGCCGGATCCCACCGGACAAGGGCCTGCACCGGCGGCAAGCCCGCCTCCGCGACGACCACCACCCGGCCCAGGCGTCCGCCGTCGGCGGCCGGCACCACCAGCGCCGCAGCACCCATCCAGCGCCGCAGGGTCTCCTCGGCCACCCGCAGGTCCGGGCGGGACAGCATCGCCCACCCGTCGAGCAGCAACGCCGCGCCGTACCCGCCCTCGGCGGGCGGCTCCGCACCGGGCGTGGCGACGACCAGCTCGGGCCTGCCGGGCACCCGGTCCAGCACCGGAACGCTGCCACCCGACGTGCGCACCGTCGCGCCCGGGAACGCGCGGCCCAGCTCCTCCGCGGTGCGCCCGGCCCCGACGACCCCCGCCCGCAACCGCTGCGACGCGCACACCGGGCAGCGGAACACCCGCTCCACCCGGCCGCACCATCGGCAGTGCGGCAGCCCGGCCCCGCCCGGGTCCGGCCGCTCCCCCGATCGACCCTGCGGCGGAGGGCCGCTCCCCGCAGGCGACGACGGGCCGCCGGGCGAGCCGGGCTCCCGCCGCGCCGCGCCGCTGCTCATGCCCAGCGGGCCGGCGCAGTGGCGGCACCGCGCGGTCTCACGGCACTGCGCGCAGGCCAACCACGGCAGGTACCCGGCCCGCGGCACCTGCACCAGCACCGGCAGGCCCGCGGTCAGCGCGGCGCGCGCGGCCTCGAACGCCACGGCGGGCAGGCGGGCGGCGCCCTGGTCCGGGTCGCGCGCGACCTGGTCGCCGGTCTCGTTCAGGGCCGTGATCCGGGGGGCCGCGGCACGGACGGTCGCCCGGTCCGCGACCACGTCACGGGCCCACCCCGACTCGACCAGGACCTGCGCCTCCGCGGTGCGGGCGAACCCGCCCACGAGCAGCGCCGCACCGGCCGCGTGCGCACGCAGCACCAGTACGTCGCGGACGTGCGGGTACGGCGCGCGCGGCTCGGCGTGCAGGTCGTCGCCGTCGTCCCAGACGGCCAGCAGCCCCGGCCGGTCCAGAGGGGCGAACACCGCCGAGCGGGTGCCCACCACGACCCGGGCCGCACCGCGCCGGACCGTCAGCCATCGCCGGTAGCGTTCGGCGGGCCCGAGCTCGGCGGTGAGCGCGACGACGTCGCGCTCCCCCAGCCTCGCCGTGCACGCCGCGTGCAGGGCGGCGACGTCGCGCTGGTCGGGCACCACGAGCAGGGCGCCCCGGCCCGCCCGGACGGTCGCGGCGGCGGCCTCGGCGAGGCGGTCGGCCCACGACTCGCCCGGCAGCGCCTGCCAGACCGCGTGCGCGGCCCGGCCCCCGGCCAGCGCGTCGAGCAACGCGGGCCCGCGAGGGTAGCGGGCCCAGCCCGGCGCCCCGTCGTCGCCCGGGATCTCGGCGTCACCGGGGGCGACCGGCGCCTCGGCCTCCACCCGCGCGTGCCGCGGGGGAACGGCCAGCCGCAGGACGTCCGCCAGCACCCCCGCGTACCGGTCGGCGACCGCCCGGCACAGGGCCGCGACCTCGGCCGTCAACACGGGTTCCGGCGACACCACCCTGTCCACCCACGCCAGCCGCCCGGCGTGGTCGGTGTCGGCGACGCGCTCCAGCAGGAACCCGTCGACCAGCCGCCCGGCGAACCGGACCCGCACCCGCACCCCCGGCGCCGCCGCCTCGTCGAGGTGGGCGGGCACCCGGTAGTCGAAGGGCCGGTCGAGGTGGGCCAGCGCGACGTCCACGGCGACCCGGGCGACCGGCAGGGTCGCGGCAGGGCGCCACTCCCCCCGCGCGCGGGTCGCCCGCGTCACCGCTCCTCCTCCGCCGGGTCGCGGAGGGTCACATGCCGAGGGCGGCCCTCAACGCGTCCGCGCGGTCCGTGCGCTCCCAGGGCAGGTCGACGTCCGTCCGCCCGAAGTGCCCGTACGCCGCCGTCGGCGCGTAGATCGGCCGCAGCAGGTCCAGGTCGCGGATGATCGCCGCCGGCCGCAGGTCGAAGACGTCGGTGATCGCGCTCTGGATCCGCAGCGGGTCGACCCGCTCCGTGCCGAAGGTCTCCACGAACAGCCCCACCGGGGCCGCCTTGCCGATCGCGTAGGCCACCTGGACCTCGATCCGGTCTGCCAGCCCCGCCGCCACGACGTTCTTCGCGACCCAGCGCATCGCGTACGCCGCCGACCGGTCCACCTTCGACGGGTCCTTGCCCGAGAAGGCGCCACCGCCGTGCCGGGCGAAGCCGCCGTAGGTGTCGACAATGATCTTGCGACCGGTCAGGCCCGCGTCACCCATCGGGCCGCCGACGACGAACCGCCCCGTCGGGTTCACCAGCAACCGCACGTCCGAGCAGTCCAGCGGCAGCTCCGCGATCTCCGGGCCCACCACCTGCTCGCGGATGTCCGGCGAGAGCATCCCGTCGAGGTCGATGTCCGCGGCGTGCTGGGTGGAGACCACGACGGTGTCCAGGCGCACGGCCTTGTCGCCGTCGTACTCGATCGTCACCTGAGTCTTGCCGTCCGGCCGCAGGTAGGGCAGCACACCCTGCTTGCGCGCCTCCGTCAGCCGCCGGGCCAGGCGGTGGGCCAGCGCGATCGGCAGCGGCAGCAGCTCGGGGGTGTCGGTGTTCGCGTAGCCGAACATCAGGCCCTGGTCGCCGGCGCCCTGGCGGTCGATCTCGTCGGCAGGGTCCCCAGCCGACTCGACCCGGCTCTCGTAGGCGGTGTCCACGCCCTGCGCGATGTCGGGCGACTGCGCCCCGATCGCCACGTTCACCCCGCACGACGCGCCGTCGAAGCCCTTCGCCGACGAGTCGTAGCCGATCTCCAGGATCCGGTCACGGACCAGCCCCGGGATGTCCACGTAGCCGCTCGTGGTGACCTCGCCCGCGACGTGCACCTGGCCGGTGGTCACCATCGTCTCCACCGCCACCCGGCTCAGCCGGTCCTGCTCGAGCAGCGCGTCGAGGATGCTGTCGCTGATCGCGTCACACATCTTGTCCGGATGACCTTCGGTCACCGACTCGCTCGTGAACAACCGTCGACCTGCATTCGCCACGCCGTGCTCCATCCTCATCTGCGCTCAACCGGTCAAGAGCCTAATCCAGCGCCCGGCACCGGCTCCCGCGCCGTTGTCACGTGGGCCATCCGGTTCTCGTCACCGATGCTGTCAAGGTTACGGGTGCCCGGGAGGCCGCTCACCCACCGCGGTGTCCGCCCGCGTTCGTCACCACGTCCGGTGATCCGCGCCTCCTCCTCCCAGGGATGGCCCGCCGCTCAGGCGATGAGCCCCGAAGTAGCTCTGCGTGACGTTGGCGATGCCGACGAGGTCGAGCGCCAGCCGTGCCCGTGGTGCGAGGTCCAGCCGGGCTCACCGTGGCGAGCGGTCCGGCGCGGTCGCCAGCTCTACCGCATTGGCCGAGGGCCGGATGCGATATCGGCCGCCAGCAGCAGGGAGGCGTTCACGGTTGATCACACATCGGCTGAAGCCACTTGCTGAGCACCCAGCCACGCACCTTCGTCGAGCCCTCGGACTCCCCGTAGGACCAGGCCTTCCCCTTCTTCTTCTCGACCCGGAACACATCGCCCCAGCTGAGCGAGGCGAGCACCGCAGTCTCAGCCTTGGGTAGTGGGTCCCTCACCACGCTCAACGAGTCCGCACACACCGCACGGCGCACCGGCTCGGGTGAGGAGACGACAGGCGGGGCCGTGCGCGTCGGAGCGGCGACCGGGGCGACCGGGGCGACCGGGGCGACCGGGGCGACCGTGGGTGCTGGCACCTGTGCCCGAGCGGCAGCCGGGATAAGCGGACGTGCCGGCACGTCCGCTGGATCGTCAGCCGACAACCGGGAAAATCCCATGGCGCCGATCGCACCCAGGGCCAGTATCGCCAGTCCGAGTGCGGCGACCCGCCGGGGAACCCTGCAAGATCGCCATACTGCCGGCAACCTCGACGGCTCGGGCCCGGTCGCCGCGGGGATGTCCAATTCGGTCGTGGCATTCAGCCCGACTGATGGCAGCTGCTCAGCTGGGTGTTCGCCATCGCAATTTGCAGCACTGGATCCGTTCGTGTTCGGGCGCGAGGAGAGAAGCCGCGCCTGATCCCATTGCTCCCATCGGCGCTCCCACGGCTGTTCGTCGAGCCGGAGAAGCCTGACCAATGCGATGAACAGCGGCTTCTCAGGCAGGCTCTTACGGTTGACCAGCCAGTCCTGCAAAGTGGTGTGAGCCGGTCCTTCGCTGGGAAACTGCCGGCGAAGCTCGGCCGCCAGGGCCCGCAGCGAAATCCTGTGCCGCACGCGCTGCTCCCGCAGCTCGTCCCAGCACCTTCTGGCCAGGCTCGCTGGATCGTCACCGAGGGGCGGTGAACGGTCACGGCGGTGCATCGTGCCACCTCGGAACGACTCGCCTCTGCTCGGGTTCCACCCGATCGCGATGTACGGCTTCGTCCGAGGCTGTTCGGGCCTATCCGATATCCGTCGTCCCACCGGGTCATGATCAGCAGGCGGGGAGCCGTCATGACGCCTCATCTTGGCGCCGATCCGCACATAGGTCGGTGGTGGGCCACCGCAGCGACCGCTGTACGGGTGTGTACGTGCAGCGTACGGGACTGTTCGAGGTTGTCCGGACTGGCTCGAACGGGTTGACCGACCACTGCTCCCACGACCACGCTGATGCCACCGACCCCGACGCTCTCACCGCAAGCTCCCCGCTACCACCGGACCGCGGTCCGCGAGCCATCACCTCCGCTCACAAGTGACCGGGTCTGCGCGGACCAGATTTGACCCTGGCGACGTGAAGCCAGTCAAACGTAGCGCTTGTGTGTACGGAGCTGAACCATCTGCAGGACGCGTGACCCGCTCGCCTGCACGGCCCCCTTGTTCGCTACGGCCAACTCGAGTTTCGCGTGGTCGTGGCCTCACTGGCGGAAGCCGCTCACCTTTACCCAAGCATCCCCACGGTCATCGCAACACATGATGGGCCACCAGGCCCGAGAAAGGACTGCACCATGAGGTCTCTGTTCAAGCGACTGGCTGTCGCTTCGGCCACCATCGGAGTGCTGACATCTGGCATGGTCCTGACCGGTACGTCGCAGGCTCTAGCGGAACCATGCGGCCTCTACTACACGACCGGCAGCGTTCCCGCACTTCATCTCACGACGGTGTTCTACAGCATTCGAAACTGTCACAACTTCACGGTGAAGCGAAAGCTGGATATTGCTGGAACCACCGACGAACCGTGCCTCACCCTCGGTGCCGGGCAGACAGTCTCGAGAAAGCGCCTCATCGCGGAGTGGGCAGGTGTGAGGGGCATGAAGCGCTGCTAGACGGTATGGAGGTCCGGGCTGGGGCCTCGCCAAGAGAACTCCCCACCCCGGACCCCACATCCTGGCCCGTACCCGCCGGTCACCGGCGTGTCGTGGGCTCAACCAACCGATCTTGTTGAGATCACCTTACTGGAGGCCACCTCATGCCTGATGCCCCTCAGCGACGGCGGTTTGTCAGCCCGGCACTGCTCCTCGCCATTCTGCTGTGCTTCTTCCTGCCCTTCTTCTCCGTGTCCTGCACGGCTGGTGTAGGTCAGATGAGGGCCACGGTGACCGGCATGGATCAGGTCTTCGGTGGGGAGCCCGAGTACACCGGATTCCGACCACCTCCCACCGCGCAGGGAACGACCGCGGTTGCCGAGCAGAACAGCCGGGTCTCCCCACCGGCGTTGATCGGGTTCGCCGCGATCGTTGTCGGCATCGGCGTCGGTCTGGGCTTGCCACGAGCGAGGGCCCGCTGGATGGCCGGCGCGGCTACGAGCGGGATCGCCCTGGTTGCCGTGGTGGTCAATCAAGTGATGGCCCACGACAGAGCGCAGGAGGCGCTCGGCGGGGTCGGGTCATCCTTCCGGTCGCAGCTCGGTAACAATCCGATCTTTGGCCGGTCGATCCCGACGTCGATGTTCGAGCTCGATGACGAATCTGGGTTCTGGGTCGTCACGGTGCTGCTCGCCGTTGTCCTCGCGTACAACGTGTATGAGGTCGTAGTTTCGAGGCGCGGGTCGAACCGCCCGGAACTGGCTGCGGGCTGCGCCGGTGTACCGCAGACGCCGCCGGTGCAGTCCGGGCGCACTGGTGCTGGTGGATGGCCGCAAGCTGCGCCACCGCGGCAGCACAGCAGTCAACCGACAGATGCCTGGCCCGCGCCGCAACATCCGCAGCCAGACCCGCAAGATCCGGCTCCGGGATACCCGGCCGGCGACAGGCAGCCCCCGCATCAGCCACCGCCTGCGATGCCGGGCTACCCGCCGAGCCAGGCCTGACGATCGGTCTCGGTACTGCCGCACTTCGGCCGTCGTTGCTCCTCATCGCGATCCCGCCGCAACCGACGTCGCGGTGATGGGGGCCCGACCCGGTCAGGAGGGGCGGGCCAGCCGCGCGGCGACGGCGTCCCACACGCGCGACGCGAGCAGCCCCTTCGATCCCGTCGGCAGCTCGGCCTCACTGCCGTCCGCGCCGAGCAGCCAGCCGGCGTTGTCGAGGACCTCGAACGCGCGGCCGTCACCGACGGCGTTGACCACCAGCAGGTCCGCCCCCTTCCGGGCGAGCTTGGCCCGGCCGTGATGCAGGACGTCGCCGGTGTCGTCGCCGGTCTCGGCGGCGAACCCGACGACCACCTGCCCGGGCGGCCGCGTGGCGGTGAGCTCGACGAGGATGTCCGGGTTGCGGGTCAACACCAGCGGCTCGGGGTCCGTCGACCCCTTCTTGATCTTGTTGGCGGCGAACGTCGCCGGGCGGAAGTCGGCGACCGCCGCGGCCATCACGACCGCGTCGGCGTCCTTCGCGGCGGCGAGCACCGCCTCGCGCAGCCCGCGTGTCGAGCCGGCGCGCACCACGTCCACCGCTGCCGGATCGATCAGGTCCGCCGTGTGCGCGGCGACCAGCGTCACCGACGCTCCGCGCTGCGCCGCGACGCGGGCCAGCGCGTAACCCTGCCGGCCCGACGACCGGTTCCCGAGGAACCGCACGGGATCGAGCGCCTCGCGGGTACCCCCCGCCGAGACGACCACCCGCCGGCCCGCGAGGTCACGCGGCAGCGCGTCGGGCCGCTCCAGCAGCAGCCGGGCGAACTCGGCGATCTCGGCGGGCTCGGGCAGCCGACCGGGACCGGTGTCACGGCCGGTGAGCCGCCCCGAGGCCGGCTCCATGACCACGGCGCCGCGGCGGCGCAGCAGCGCCACGTTGTCCTGCGTGGCCGGGTGCTCCCACATCTCGGTGTGCATCGCGGGGACGAACAGCACCGGGCAGCGGGCCGTCAGCAGCGCGGCGGTGAGAAGGTCGTCCGCACGGCCGGCCGCGGCGCGCGCCAGCAGGTCCGCCGTCGTCGGCGCGACGACCACGAGGTCCGCCTCCTGGCCGAGCTTGACGTGCGGGACCGCCGGGACGTCCGCGAACACCCCGGTGTGCACCGGCTGCCCGGAGAGCGCCTCGAACGTGGCGGCACCGACGAACTCCAGCGCCGACACCGTGGGCAGCACGCGGACCGCGTGGCCGGACTCGGTCAGCCGCCGGAGCAGCTCGCACGCCTTGTACGCGGCGATCCCGCCTGCGACACCGAGCAGGACGCGGGGGGCGACAGCCTCGGTCACGACACCCGACCGCCCCGCGGGCTACTCGGCGCCCTCGGTGTGCTCGAGGAGCCCCGCCTGGATCTCGCGCATGGCGATCGACAGCGGCTTCTCGCGCGGGCCCGGCTCGACGAGCGGGCCGACGTACTCGAGCAGGCCCTCGCCGAGCTGTGAGTAGTAGTCGTTGATCTGGCGGGCCCGCTTGGCCGCGTAGATGACCAGGGCGTACTTGCTGCTCACCTGGTCCAGCAGGTCGTCGATCGGGGGGTTGGTGATGCCTTCAGGCGTGGCACCGGCGGGGGCGCCGGTCAGCGGCATGCTCACTCAGGAACTCCTGTGGTCGGGGGGGCACCGGCCGGGACGGTGGCGCTGTTCTGGGTGGCAGCGCCACCGGAGCCGGGACCGACCAGCAAGTCTACCAACCGCGCGACGACCGTACGCACGTCGTCGTTCACCACGACGACGTCGAACTCGTGGCAGGAGGCCATCTCCTCGCGGGCGGTCTCGATCCGGCGGGCGAACTGGGCGGCGGTCTCGGTGCCGCGGCCCTGCAGCCGCCGGACGAGCTCGTCGAACGTGGGTGGCGCGAGGAAGACCGTCACCGCCTCGGGCAGCACCGTCTTGACCGCGCGGGCGCCGTGCAGGTCGACCTCGACGAGCACGGGCCGCCCGGCGTCGAGCGCCTCCTCGACGGGCACGCGGGGCGTGCCCGACCGCTGCAGGCCGCCGTGGATCTCGGCCCACTCGAGCAACTCCCCGCGGGCGATCAGGTCGTCGAAGCCCGCGATCCCGACGAACCGGTAGTCGCGACCGTCGACCTCGCCCGGACGCGGGTCACGCGTCGTCGCCGACACGCTGAAGTAGAGCTCGGGCAGCGCGGCCCGCAGGCCCGCCACCACGCTGCTCTTGCCGACGCCGGAGGGGCCGGCCAGGACGATCAGCCGGCCCCTCCGGGGGTCGTGTGTCGCGGGCGTCACGCCGCCGTGGGCCATTGATCCGCACGCTGGTCGGCTGCCGCGCACGGAGTGCGCGAGGGACGAGTGGGGTGCGGACCGGCCACCGTCAGGACTCGAAGTCGGCCAGCAGCGCCTTGCGCTGCCGGTCTCCCAGGCCACGCAGGCGCCTGCTCGGCGCGATCTCGAGCCGCTCCATGATCTGGGCGGCGCGGACCTTGCCGACACCCGGCATGGCCTCGAGCAACGCCGAGACCTTCATCTTGCCGAGGACCTCGTCGGTGTCGGACTGCGTGAGAACCTCCTTGAGGGTGGTCCCGCCGCGCTTGAGCCGGTCCTTCAGCTCGGCCCGGGTCCGACGCGCCGCGGCCGCCTTCTCCAACGCGGCAGCGCGCTGTTCCTCGGTCAGCTGGGGAAGGGCCACGGTCTCCTCCGTCGTTCTGTGCAACCCGCACGGCACCGGGTGGGTCCGGTTCCGTATCCCGCGGGGGCCTCCCGTCGGGTGTATCCGAACGTACTCACGGACGACGGATTTGGGAAAACCGGGGTCCACCTGGTGGTTCTCCGTCGTGGTCACCCGGACGGGCGGTGTGGCCGCCGACCCGCCGTGCGGTCGAATCCCGCCGTTGAGCGCACGGCGACACCTCCGGAAGGCCACTGTCCGTGCCTGAAAGGCCGCTCGGCGTGTCCGATCGTCCCGGCGGCATCGGATGAGCGACGCTACCCCGGGGCGAGCGACCGGTGGGCGCAGAACACCGCCTGCCTGGCTGCTATCGAAGTGCGCGCAGGGTGGCGGGGCAGAGGTCTTCCTTGTTGAGGTACGTCACGGCACCGCAGGTGGTGGCCTCGGGCGGCAGATCGGCCGCGGCGTAGGTGGAGAGCAGCACCACGGTCGTCCCCGGGTACGAGGCGACGATCCGGCGGGTCGCCTCGATGCCGCTCATCCCCGGCAGGTTGATGTCCATGAGCACGACCTCCGGCCGCACGCGCTCGGCGGCGAGCACCGCGTCCTCGCCCGTCTCGGCCTCCGCCGCCACCCGCCAGCCGCCGACCAGGCCCACGACCGTCCGGGCGACCGACCGGAAGGGGCGCTGGTCGTCGACGATCAGCACATCCACCGGATCCTCCGTCACGGCCCCAGATTGCGTCACGGTCCGATGGGTCCTCCAGGGTGGTAGTACCCCCTCGGCTCGCCGGATACGTGACGCCGAGCACTCGTGCGGAAACCGGTGTGGCGGGTCAGTGCCGGGGGCCCTGCGCGGCGATGAGCTGGTCACGCAGCGCCTGCGCCGCTGCCCGGACGTGAGCCGGGTTCGGCCCCGCCGCCAGCACCGAGCGGGACGCCGACGGCAGCACCACCCCGCGCACGCCCGCGAACCGGGCCGCCAGGTCCGCGGGGGTGGCACCCTGCGCGCCGAGGCCCGGTGCCAGTACCGCACCCGAGAGCGTCGACAGGTCCAGCCCGTGCTGCGCGGTGGCCCCCACGACGACGCCCACCGGCCCCCATGCCGGGAGTCCGCTCCCGCCGCCCGGCGGGGCGGCGCCCGCCTGCGCCTGCTCCCGGGCCGCGGCCAGGGCGTCCCGGTTCGCCGCCGCTGCGGCGTCGACGATCCCCTGCGCCACGGATCGGCCCGCCCGGTCGGCGAGCTGGACCTCCACGCCCTCGGCGTTGGAGGTGCGGGCCAGCACGAACACCCCGCGCCCGGCGCCGTCCGCGGTCCGGATCGCCGAGGCCAGCGAGCCGAACCCGAGGTAGGGCGAGACCGTGACGGCGTCGGCCCCGAGCGGTGCGCCGACGGCCAGGTAGGCGTCGGCGTAGCCGTCCATGGTCGAGCCGATGTCGCCGCGCTTGACGTCGAGCAGCGACAGCGTCGCGGGCGATCCGGGACCGGTCCGGGCCGCCAGCCCGGCGAGCACCTTCTCCAGCACCGCGATGCCGGGCGACCCGTGCCGCTCGAAGAACGCCGACTGCGGCTTGACGACGGCGACGTGCCCGGCGAGGGCGTCGACGCAGGTCAGCGCGAAGCGCTCCAGCCCGCGCGGGTCGTCGCCCAGGCCCCACTCGGCGAGCAGGGCCGGGTGCGGGTCGATCCCGACGCACAGCGGCCCGTACGCGCCGATCGCCGCCGCCAGCCGCTCCCCGAAGGATGCGCGTGACCCCGTCATGGCGACCCCCGCCTGCCCGTCCGAGCCGGGTGCGGCCTCATGAGCGGGCCTTCCCCAGGGCGGCGTGCATGTCCTGCAGGGACCGCACCCCGATCCCGTCGCCACGCGCCGCCTCGATGCCCTGCACCGTCGCGGCGGCGGCCTGCACGGTGGTGATGCACGGGATCCCGCGCGCCACCGCCGCCGAGCGGATCTCGTAGCCGTCGATGCGGGGCCCGGAGTTGCCGTACGGGGTGTTCACGATCAGGTCGATCCGGCCGTCCAGGATCAGGTCGAGCACGGTCTCGTCGCCCGGCGCGCCCTCGAAGTGCTTGCGGACGACGGTCGTGGCGATGCCGTGACGGCGCAGCACGTCCGCGGTGCCACCGGTCGCCAGCACCTCGAACCCGAGATCGGCCAGCCGCCGGGCCGGGAACACCATGGCCCGCTTGTCGCGGTCCGCGACCGAGACGAACACCCGCCCGCCCGTCGGCAGCGACCCGTACGACGCCGCCTGCGACTTCGCGAACGCCGGGCCGAACGAGGCGTCGATACCCATGACCTCGCCCGTCGACTTCATCTCCGGGCCGAGCAGCGGGTCCACCCCGTGGCCTGCGGGGGTGCGGAACCGGCTGAACGGCAGCACCGCCTCCTTGACGGCGATCGGCGCGTCCGCCGGCTGCTCGCCCCCGTCGCCCTCGGCCGGGAGCAGCCCCTCGGTGCGCAGGTCCGCGATCGAGGCACCGAGCATGATCCGGGCGGCCGCCTTCGCCAGCGGCACCGCCGTCGCCTTCGAGACGAACGGCACCGTGCGCGACGCCCGCGGGTTGGCCTCCAGCACGTAGAGCGTCTCACCGTGCAGGGCGTACTGGACGTTGAGCAGCCCCCGCACGCCGACGCCGTCGGCGATCGCCTCGGTCGAGCGGCGCACGTTCGCCAGCACGCTGCGCCCGAGCGTGACCGGCGGCAGCGTGCAGCAGGAGTCGCCGGAGTGCACCCCGGCCTCCTCGATGTGCTCCATCACGCCGCCGATGAACACCTCGCTGCCGTCGCACAGGGCGTCGACGTCGATCTCGATCGCGTCGTCGAGGAACCGGTCGACGAGCACCGGGCGCTCCGGGCTGATCTCCGTGGCCCGCGCGATGTAGCCGGCCAGCGTGGTGTCGTCGTAGACGATCTCCATGCCGCGCCCGCCCAGCACGTACGACGGCCGTACCAGCACCGGGTAGCCGATCCGCGCGGCGATCGCCTGCGCCTCGTCGAACGAGGTCGCCGTACCGAACGCGGGTGCCGGCAGGCCGGCCTTCCGCAGCAGCTCGCCGAACGCGCCGCGGTCCTCGGCGAGGTCGATCGCCGCCGCGGAGGTGCCCACCACCGGGACCCCGGCGGCGGTGAGGCGCTCGGCGAGCGCCAGCGGCGTCTGGCCCCCGAGCTGCACGATCACCCCGGCGACGGTCCCGGACTCCTGCTCGGCGTGCACGACCTCGAGCACGTCCTCGAAGGTCAGCGGCTCGAAGTAGAGCCGGTCCGCGGTGTCGTAGTCCGTGGAGACGGTCTCCGGGTTGCAGTTGACCATCACGGTCTCGAACCCACGCCCGTCGTTCTCCGGAGCGGAACGCAGCGCCATCACGGCGTGCACGCACGAGTAGTCGAACTCGATGCCCTGGCCGATCCGGTTCGGCCCGGAGCCGAGGATCAGCACCTTCGGGCGCTCGGTCTGCGGCGCGATCTCCGACTCGGCGGCCGGGTCGGTCTCGTAGGCGCTGTAGTGGTACGGCGTCAGTGCCGCGAACTCGGCGGCGCAGGTGTCGACGGTCTTGTAGACCGGCCGGATGCCGAGGCGGCGCCGCAGGGTGCGCACCCCGTCCTCGCCGGCGAACTCCGGGCGCAGCGCGGCGAGCTGGCGGTCCGAGACGCCGGCCCGCTTGGCCCGGCGCAGCAGCGGCTCGTCGAGCACGGCGGCCGCCTCGATCTCGGCGCGCAGCTCGGTGAGCGCCGCGATCTGGTCGAGGAACCACGGGTCGATCCCGGTGCTCGCCGCCAGGTCCGCCACGCTGCGCCCCTCGCGCAGCGCCCGCTCGACGGCGTAGATCCGCCCCTCGGTGGGCAGCGCGGGGTCGGCCGGGTCCTGGCCGGAGGGATCCGGCACGACCCAGAACCCGCCGCGGCCGTCTTCCATGGAACGCAGCGCCTTGCCCAGCGCCTCTGCGAACGAGCGGCCGAGCGCCATCGCCTCGCCGACGCTCTTCATGGTGGTGGTCAGCTCCGGATCCGCGCCCGGGAACTTCTCGAAGGCGAACCGCGGCACCTTGACCACGACGTAGTCCAGCGTCGGCTCGAAGGCCGCAGGCGTCTCCCCCGTGATGTCGTTGCGGATCTCGTCCAGGGTGTACCCGACGGCCAGCTTCGCCGCGATCTTCGCGATCGGGAAGCCCGTGGCCTTGGACGCCAGTGCCGACGACCGCGACACCCGCGGGTTCATCTCGATGACGACCAGCCGGCCGGTCCGCGGGTGCACGGCGAACTGGATGTTGCAGCCGCCCGTGTCGACGCCGACGGCCCGCAGCACCGCGATGCCGACGTCACGCATGTGCTGGTACTCGCGGTCGGTCAGCGTCATGGCCGGCGCGACGGTGATCGAGTCGCCGGTGTGCACGCCCATCGGGTCGAGGTTCTCGATCGAACAGACGACCACGACGTTGTCGCGACGGTCGCGCATCAGCTCGAGCTCGAACTCCTTCCAGCCGAGCACCGACTCCTCGATGAGCACCTCGTGCACCGGCGACGCCGCCAGCCCACCGCCCGCGAGCCGGTCGAGGTCGTCGGCCGTGTGCGCCATGCCCGAGCCCAGCCCACCCATCGTGAACGACGGCCGGATCACCACCGGCAGGCCCAGATCGGCGACCACGGCGTGCACCTCGTCCATCGAGTGGCAGACCGCGCTGCGCGGGACGTCGCCGCCGACGGCCTGCACGATCTCCTTGAACTTCAGCCGGTCCTCGCCGCGCTGGATCGCGTCGATGTCGGCACCGATCAGCTCGACGCCGTAGCGCTGCAGCACGCCGCTGTCGTGCAGGGCGACGGCGGTGTTCAGCGCGGTCTGCCCGCCCAGGGTCGCCAGCAGCGCGTCGGGGCGCTCGGCGGCGATCACCTTCTCGACGAACTCCGGGGTCACCGGCTCGACGTAGGTGGCGTCGGCGAACTCGGGGTCCGTCATGATCGTCGCCGGGTTCGAGTTGACCAGTGACACCCGCAGGCCCTCGGCGCGCAGCACGCGGCAGGCCTGGGTGCCGGAGTAGTCGAACTCTGCGGCCTGGCCGATCACGATCGGCCCGGAGCCGATCACCAGCACGTGCCTGAGGTCGTCGCGGCGGGGCATCAGCGGCCCTTCCCGTTCTCCATCAGGTCCACGAACCGGTCGAACAGGTCCGCCGCGTCGTGCGGGCCGGCCGCCGCCTCGGGGTGGTACTGCACGCTGAACGCCGGGGCGTCCAGCAGCGCCAGGCCCTCGACGCAGCCGTCGTTCGGGCAGGTGTGGGTGATCTGCGCGGGGCCGAACGGGGTGCCGAACCGCTCCCCCGCCTCGCCCTCGACGGCGAACCCGTGGTTCTGCGCAGTGATCGACACCGTGCCGGTGGCGTGCTCGATCACCGGGATGTTGACGCCCCGGTGCCCGTAGCGCAGCTTGTAGGTGCCCCGGCCCAGCGTGCGGGCGAGGATCTGGTTGCCGAAGCAGATGCCGAACAGCGGGATCCGGCGCTCGAGCACCTGGCGGGTGAGCGCGACCGGGACCTCCGCGGTCGCCGGGTCACCCGGGCCGTTGGCGAGGAAGAACCCGTCCGGGGCCAGCTCCTCGATCCGCTCGACGGGCGTGTGGGCGGGCAGCACGTGGGTCTCGACGCCGCGCGCGGCGAACATCCGCGGGGTGTTGGACTTGATCCCGACGTCCAGCGCCGCGACCCGGAACCGGGTCTCACCGTCGGCGGGCACGACGTACTCGCGCGGTGTCGAGACGGCGCCGAAGAGGTCCGCGCCGAGCATCGACGGGCCCGAGCGCACCCGGTCGACCAGCTCGGCGTCCGGCGCGAGGGAGTCACCGGAGAACACGCCGGCCTTCATCGCGCCCCGCTCGCGCAGGTGCCGGACCACCGCGCGGGTGTCGATCCCCGCGAGGCCGACGATCCCCTGGCCCTCCAGCGCGTCGGCGAGCGACCGGCGGGAGCGCCAGCTCGACGCCGTCCGCGACGGGTCGCGCACCACGTAGCCGGCCACCTGGATGCGTGCCGACTCGTCGTCCTCGTCGTTCCAGCCGGTGTTGCCGATCTGCGGGGCGGTCGCGACGACGATCTGGCCGTGGTAGCTGGGGTCGGTCAGCGTCTCCTGGTAGCCGGTCATCGCCGTGCAGAAGACGGCCTCGCCGAGGGTCTGCCCCACCGCGCCGTAGCGCTCGCCCCGGAAGAGCCGGCCGTCCTCGAGGACCAGCAGTGCCGGGCCCGTCATGCTGCGCCCACTCAATTGGCAACCTTCCCGTCGCGCGCGGTGATCCGACCGCGCAGCACCGTCGCGGTCACCGTCGCCGGCAGCCGCATGCCCTCGTAGGGCGTGTTCGTCGAGCGGCTGGCCAGCGCCGCGCCGTGCACCGTCCAGATCCCGTCCGGGTCGACGAGGCAGAACGTCGCCGGCTCACCGACCGCGATCGGGCGTCCCTGGTCGGCCAGGCCGCCGATCTCCGCGGGGCGCTCGGACATCACCCGGGCGACACCGCGCCAGTCCAGCATCGCCGTCTCGACGCAGGCGGCGACGACCACCGACAGCGCCGTCTGCAGCCCCAGCATGCCCGGCCGGGCGGCCGCCCACTCGGTGTCCTTGTACTGCGCGGCGTGCGGAGCGTGGTCGGTGGCCACGACGTCGATCACGCCCTCGGCGAGGGCCGCGCGCATCGCGGCGGTGTCGTCGCCCGTGCGCAGCGGCGGGTTGACCTTGTGCACGGGGTCGTAGTCGCGCAGTGCCGCGTCGGTGAGCAGCAGGTGGTGCGGGGTGACCTCGGCGGTGACGCGCACGCCTGCGGCCTTGGCGGCCCGCAGCACGGCGATCGTGTGGGCCGACGACACGTGGCAGACGTGCAGCCGCGACCCGGCCTCGCGGGCCAGCGCGCAGTCGCGGGCGACGATCGTCTCCTCCGCCGCGGCAGGCCACCCGGCCAGCCCGAGCTGCGCCGCGACGACGCCCTCGTGCGCCTGCGCGCCCGCGGTGAGCCGGTGGTCCTCGGCGTGCTGGGCGATCACCGCGTCGAGCGAGGAGGCGTACTCCAGCGCCCGACGCATGACGACGGGGTCGTGCACGCACCGGCCGTCGTCGGAGAACACCCGCACCCGGGCACGGGAGGCGGCCATCGTGCCGAGCTCGGCCATCCGCACGCCCGCGAGCCCGACCGTGACGGCGCCGACCGGGTGCACGTCGACCAGCCCGACCTCCTCGCCGAGGCGGCGCACGTGCTCGACGACGACGGCGGAGTCGGCCACCGGGTCCGTGTTCGGCATCGCGAAGACCGCGGTGTAGCCGCCGAGGGCGGCGGCGGCGGAGCCGGTGGCGACGGTCTCGGACTCCTCACCCCCGGGTTCGCGCAGGTGGGTGTGCAGGTCGACGAGGCCGGGCAGCAGCACGAGGCCGTCGGCGTCGAGGGTCTCCACCGACGCCGATCCGGCAAGGCCCGGCCCGATCTCGGCGACGACACCGTCGCGGACCAGGACGTCGACGGGCTCCCCCTCGCCGTAGGGCCTGGCGGAGCGGATGAGCAGCTCGGCGGTCATCGGTGCTCCTCCGTCGATTGGTCGGCCGGGGGTTCCAGCGGGGGTTCCAGCGGGGGTTCCAGCAAGGTGGCCTTGCTGCAATCCGATTGGAGAAGGGCCACCTTGCTGCAACCCCCGGCGACCGGTGGGCGAGTCACGCGGCCGCTCCCGCAAGCAAGTGGTAGAGCACCGCCATGCGCACGTGCACCCCGTTCTGCACCTGCGCCAGCACGGCGCTCGACGCGGCGTCCGCCACCGCGGGCGCGATCTCCATGCCGCGCACCATCGGCCCCGGGTGCAGCACCACGGCGTGGTCGGGCAGCAACGCGGCACGGCGTTCGGACAGCCCGTAGCGCACCGCGTACTCCCGCGCCGACGGGAGGAACGCGCCGTGCATGCGCTCGGCCTGCACCCGCAGCATCATCACGGCGTCCAGGCCCGGCAGCTCATCCTCGAGCGCGTCGCCCACCCGGCACGGCCACGCCGCGACGCCGACCGGCAGCAGCGTCGGCGGCGCCACGAGCACGACCTCGGCGCCCAACGTCGCGAGCAGGAAGACGTTCGAGCGGGCGACCCGGCTGTGCAGCACGTCCCCGACGATCCCGATCCGCCGACCGGCGATCCCGCCGAGCCGGTCCCGCACCGTCGCCGCGTCCAGGAGCGCCTGGGTGGGGTGTTCGTGGGTCCCGTCACCGGCGTTGACCACGCTGGTGGACGACCCCGGACCGGTCGGCCCGACCGCGCCCGTCGCCGCGTCGCGCTCCGCCCAGTGCGCCATCCGGTGCGCCGCGCCGGAGGCCGGGTGCCGCACGACGATGCAGTCGGCGCCGATCGCGGCCAGCGTCGCAGCGGTGTCGCGCAGGGACTCCCCCTTGCCGACCGACGACCCGCTCGCCGCCACGTTGATCGTGTCCGCGCTCATCCACTTGCCCGCGACCTCGAAGGAGACACGGGTGCGCGTGGAGTTCTCGTAGAACATCGTGACGACCGTGCGCCCGCGCAGCGTCGGCAGCTTGCGCACCTCCCGGCCCAACAGCGCCTGCTTGAGCCGGTCGGCGGTGTCGAGCAGCCCGATCGCGGACGCGGCGTCCAGGTCGGTCACCGACAGCAGGTGCCTCACGAACCCGGCCCCGCGCTCTCGGCGGCACGCCGCAGCGCCACCCCGTCGCGGCCGTCGGTCTCGACCAGCAGCACGACGATCGACTCGCCCTGCGCGGTGGGGACGTTCTTGCCGACGTAGTCGGCGCGGATCGGCAGCTCGCGGTGCCCGCGGTCGACGAGCACGGCCAGCTGCACCGCGCGCGGACGCCCGTGCTCACCCAGCGCGTCGAGCGCGGCACGCACCGTCCGGCCGGAGAACAGCACGTCGTCGACCAGCACGACCAGCCGGTCGTCGAGACCGCCGTCGGGCAACGCGGTGTCGCCGAGCGGGCGGGCGGGGCCGCGGCGCAGGTCGTCGCGGTAGAGGGTGGGGTCGACCGTGCCGACGACCGGGGCGACGCCGGTGAACTCGGCGATCGCCACGGCCAACCTGCTCGCCAGGACCGCTCCGCCGGTGGGGATGCCGACGATCACGAGGTCGTCGGGGTTGTCCGGCCCGAAGGTGGTCTTCTCGATGATCTGGTGCGCGATGCGCGCGACGGTGCGGGTGACGTCGGCGGCACTGAGCAGCTCCCGGTCGGGAGCGGCGGTGCGCCGGGGGTCCCCGCGGCGGTCGATCGCCACGGAACTCTCCTTCCCCGCCTCACCGGACGGGCTTAAAGGAACGGACCCGACCGCCGTCGCGGAACGGACCCGGGCGGCACCGGGCCGCCGTCGCCGACCGTATACCAACTGCCTCCGCGCGCTCCCGGAGGGGACGTCTCGGTCCCGGGTGGTCGCTTTCGGTACACGGCGAACCGGTTCCGGATCGCGCACGACACCCTCAGGTAACGCCCGGATCGCCGATGTCGATCAGCCGTTCGAGTGGACTCGACCTGTTCGGACCGCTCGACGGGCGCGTTGTGGCTTGACCAGACGCGGAGCACCACCGAGGATTACTCTCCGTATCGATCGGGTGTGTCCGGGTGGCCGCGGTCTGCGGGGGGCACCACCAGGGGCACCGGAGGGCCGGGGCCTCACGCACCGGTCGCACGCACCATGCAGCTCTCGACGTCGGTCCCGCGGCCGACGCCAGCGAAGAAGGAGGTCGCCACATGGGCGACTACGCCAAGGCGCTCGGCAGCAAGCTGCGCGCCATTCGACAGCAACAGGGCTTGTCGCTGCACGGGGTCGAGCAGAAGTCGGGCGGCCGCTGGAAGGCGGTCGTGGTGGGCTCCTACGAGCGCGGTGACCGGGCCGTCACGGTGCAGAAGCTGGCCGAGCTCGCCGACTTCTACGGCGTCCCCGTCGCCGAACTGCTCCCGGAGGGCCGCGTCCCGTCCGGGTCGGAGCCCGCCACGAAGATCGTTATCAATCTGGAACGTCTGCAGCAGCTGCCCGCCGACAAGGTCGGTCCGCTCGCCCGCTACGCCGCAGCGATCCAGAGCCAGCGTGGCGACTACAACGGCAAGGTCCTCTCGATCCGGGCGGAGGACCTGCGCTCGCTGGCGATCATCTACGACAAGACGCCCGGCGAGCTGACCGATCAGCTCATCGACTGGGGTGTCCTGCCTCCCGAGGCCCGCCCCATCGGCTGACGGGCAGCCGGGAGCGCCGGTGCCCGTTGACCGGTTGCCGCCGCATCCGGCACCGGCGCACCCGAACCGGGCCACCACGCACCCCGTGCGGCCGCTGCACCCTGCACAGCAGGTGCGCCCGGCCCGACGCGGTGTGCGACGGCACGCGCGGCATGCGACATCGCCGCCGCGCCGAGATTCTGGCCGGCGGCCGGCCGGGCCGGTGGTGCGCCCGTCGCCGCGCCACGAGAGCGGTGCCGTGGCGCTGGTCGCCCTCGGTGCGGTTGCGTCAGCGAGTGGTCCGCAGGTAGACGGCGAGGTCGGCGATGCGGCTCAGTACACCGTTCAGGAAGCGCGGTGAGTCGTCCGTCGACAGCGTCCGGGCCAGCTCGACGGCCTCGGTGATCGCCACGGGGTCGTCGATCTCGTCCACCCACAGCAACTCGAACACGGCGATCCGCAGCAGGTTCCGGTCGACGGCCGGCATCCTGGCCACCGTCCAGCCCTCGGCGTGCTCGGCGAGCAGCTGGTCGATCCGGTCGCGGTGCGCGACGACACCCTCGACGAGCATCGCCGCGTAGTCCGAGACCGGCGGCGCGTCGTCGGTCTCGCGGCGCTGCACGAGGACCCCGCAGGGGTCGACGCCGCGCGCCTCGGACTCGAAGAGGATGTCGAGCGCGCGTTTGCGCGCCTTCGTGCGGGCCCTGGGCATGCCGGCCGGCTCAGGACACCCGGCCGAGGTACCGGCCGTCACGGGTGTCGACCTTCACCTTCTCGCCGGTCGAGAGGAACAGCGGCACCTGGATCTCGGCGCCGGTCTCCAGCGTGGCCGGCTTGGTGCCGCCGGTCGAGCGGTCGCCCTGCAGGCCGGGGTCGGTGTGCGCGACGATCAGCTCGACGGAGGTGGGGAGCTCGATGTAGAGCGGCACGCCGTCGTGCGTCGCGACCATCGCCGTCTGGTTCTCCAGGAGGTAGTTCGCGGCGTCGCCGACCGTCGACTCCGCGATCGGGATCTGGTCGTAGGTGTCACCGTCCATGAAGACGAAGTCCGTGCCGTCGCGGTAGAGGTAGGTCATGTCACGCCGGTCCACGGTGGCGGTGTCGACCTTCGTGCCCGCGTTGAAGGTCTTGTCGACGACCTTGCCGGTGAGCACGTTCTTCAGGGTGGTGCGCACGAACGCACCGCCCTTGCCGGGCTTGACGTGCTGGAACGCCGTGACCGCCCAGAGCTGGCCGTCGAGGTTGAGCACCAGGCCGTTCTTCAGGTCGTTCGTCGTCGCCACGGGCGGTATCTCCTGCGTCTGCTGCGGGGGCGCGGTCTGGTCACGCGCCGGATGTCTCGGTGCCGGCGCCCGGACCGGCGCCGTCGTCTCGTCGAGCCTACCCGGACCGGAACACCCCTCCCCGGGCGCCCGGTCAGGCGGCGACCGCGTGCACCACCTCGACGGTCACCGACACGTCCTGCGTGCCCGGTTGGATCGGGACGGCCGCCTGCGCCGCCGCGCTGTCGCGGGTCACCGGGGCCGGAGGCCGGCCACCACTCACCTCGGTGATCGACAGGATCGGCCCGAGGCCCACGTCCGCGGCGTCGGCGAGCTGGCGGGCCTGGGTCACGGCCTGCCGGACGGCATCGGCGCGGGCCTGGGCCCGCGGCTGCGAGTCGTCGTCGATCGCGAAGGCGATCTGCTGCACGCGCACCGCGTCGCCCGCGGCCTGCGCGGCGGCGTCGACGAGCGCTCCCGCCCCGGCGATGTCGCGCAGGGTGGCCGTGACCTCGTTGGTCACCTCGTAACCGCTGATCCGGCCGTCGGTCTCGAACGTCGGCGAGATCGACAGGCCGCTGGTCCGCAGATCCTCGTCGGCGACGCCGCGGCCGCGCAGGACGTCGAGCAGGCCGCCGGTGCGGGTGTTGTTGTCGGCCAGTGCGTCGGCCGCGGACGCCGCGCGGGTCTGCACGCCGAGGACGACCGTCAGCGTGTCCGGGGTGCCCGCGACGGTGCCGACACCCCGGGTGGTGATGCTCGTCCGGTCCGGCGCCGCCCGGCCGAGCTCGGCTGTCGTGCCCGACGCGCACCCCGCGAGCAGAAGGACGCCGGCGAGGACGGCGATGCGGGTCAGAGCGCGGGTCAGAGCGCGGGTCATGGCGATGGCCTTTCGGTCGACGTGCCGACAGGACGGAGGAACCGGGGTGGCGGGTTGCATGCCGCGGCGGAGAGCCCGGCGCGCCGTCGGGCAGCGGCGCGCGGCTAGCCGATCTCGAGCAGCTCGCGCGGGGAGCGGGTGAGCACCTCGGGCACGCCGTTGCGGACGATCAGGGTGTCCTCGATCCGCACCCCGCCGCGCCCGGGCAGGTACACCCCGGGCTCGACCGTGACGACCATGCCCACCTGCAGCGCACCGGTCCCGGTGGGGCCGAGCAGGGGCGGCTCGTGGATCTGCAGGCCGACACCGTGCCCCAGCCCGTGCACGAACTCGTCGCCGTAGCCCGCACCCGCGACCACCTCACGGGCGGCGGCGTCGACGTCGACGACCTGCGCGCCCGGGGTGAGCCGAGCCCGCCCCACCTCCTGGGCGGCGGCGACGAGCGCGTGCAGGTCGCGCTGCCAGCCTGCGGCCCTGCCGAGCACCACGGTGCGGGTCATGTCCGAGTGGTAGCCGTCGACGAGCGCACCGAAGTCGATCTTCACCAGGTCCCCGCGGCGCATCGACGAGTCCGTCGGACGGTGGTGCGGCACCGCGGAGTGCGGGCCCGCTGCGACGATCGTCGGGAACGACGGCCCCTCGGCGCCGCGCGCCCGCATGCGCGTCTCCAGGTCGTACGAGACGTCCCGTTCGCTGCGGCCGGACCGCAGGCCACCCGCCGCGATGAGGTCGGCGAGCGCGGAGTCGGCGACGGCGCACGCGGCGCGCAGCGCGGCGATCTCGGTCTCGTCCTTGACCAGCCGCAGGCGACCCACCAGACCCGGCGTGCGGTGCAGCAGCACGGTGTCGCCCGCGGCGTCGACCAACGCCTCGTGCTGGTCGACGGTGACCACGTCCGACTCGAAGCCCAGCCGGGTCACCCCCAGGTCGTCAGCCGAGGTTGCGAGCGCGAGGGCACCGCCGCGGTCGATCATCCGCTCCAGGTCGCCGACCTCCTCGGCGCTCTGCGTGTCGTACCGCCCGTCCGTGCAGAAGCGGCTGGCCGCGTCGCCGTCGACATGCAGCAGGAGGCTGGCCTGGGAACCGGTGAACCCCGTCAGGTACCGGACGTTCACCAGATCCGTGACCAGCAGTGCTTCGACGTCGGCGGTGCGCAGCAGCCCGCGCAGTGCCGCGCGGCGGGAGGCGTGGGACACGCCCGGGAGCCTACGGCTCGGAGGCCGCGGACAGGCCCAGCACCTGCCGGACGAGCTGCGGCACGAGCGCATCGCGGTGACCGAGATAGCCGAACTCGGCGTGGGCGAGCAGCTCCCGGGCGGCGAGCTCGCCGAGCGGACCGGGTATCGCGCGGCGGGCGTGCACGGCCGCGGCGCGCAACCGGCCGATCTCGTGCGCAGCCAACCGCGGCGCGTGCGACGTGGGGACGACGGACATGGGCACCTCCGATGCCGGTGGGTGGGCCGGCCGGCGGGCCGACCCACCAGGAGGAGGGCGGAGGCGCCCGCTTGATACCGGGCGCGGATCCGCCGGCGGCCCCACCGCGGGCCGAGTGGGATCCGGGGCCCGGTATCGGCCGAATGATCAGCCTGCCCGGGTCGAGCCCGATCGTCCAGGGGTCGGGTTGGCCGATCCGGCGCCGATACCCGCCGGATGTGCCGCGGTCGGCCTGCTCGGCTCGACCGCGAGCGTCGTGATCTCCCGGCGGTCCGCGGGGTCGCGGCACGAGGTGCACGTCGGACGAGCGCTCCTGCGCCTCCAGCGACGGCACGAGCCGTCGGTGAGGGGTTACCGAGCGACCGCCGCGTAGGCTCGTTCGAGCACGTCGCGGCCGGGGTCTTCCAGCCGGCCCGGTACACCCAGGCCGTCGAGAACCACGAACCGCAGCTTTCCGCTGCGTGCCTTCTTGTCGCCGTGCATGGTCGCGATGAGCTCGTCGAGCACGCCCGGGGTATAGCTCACCGGCAGGCCGAGCGCCGCGAGCAGGCGGCGGTGGCGGTCGGCCGTGGCGTCGTCGAGCCGGCCCACGGCGCGTGCCAGCTCCGCGGCGAACACCAGCCCGACGCTGACGGCGTTGCCGTGCCGCCAGCGGTACCCCTCGCGGCGCTCGATGGCGTGCCCGAGGGTGTGGCCGTAGTTGAGGATCTCCCGCAGGTGCGACTCGCGCAGGTCCGCGCTCACGACGTCCGCTTTCACCCGGATCGCGCGACGGACCAGCTCGGGCAGCACGGGGCCGGCGGGGTCGAGTGCAGCCTTCGGATCGGTCTCGATCAGGTCCAGGATCACCGGGTCCGCGATGAACCCCGCTTTGACGATCTCCGCGGAGCCCGGGACCAGCTCGTCCGCCGGGAGCGTCTGCAGGGTCTCGAGGTCGACGAGCACGGCCGAGGGCTCGTGGAACGCCCCGACCAGGTTCTTGCCCGCTGCGGTGTTGATCCCGGTCTTCCCGCCCACGGCCGCGTCGACCATCGCCAGCAGCGTCGTGGGGACGTGCACGACGCTGACCCCGCGCATCCACGTCGCGGCGACGAACCCGGCCAGATCCGTCACCGCTCCCCCGCCGAGCCCGACGACCACGTCGGAGCGGGTCAGCCCCGCCGCCCCGCACATCTCCCAGCAGCGCCCCGCGACGGCCAGCGACTTGCCCTCCTCCGCGTCGGGCACCTCGACGCGGTGCGCATCGACGCCGGAGGCCTCGAGCTGTTCCCGCGCGGCCTCGGCGGCCTCGGTGAGAGCGGGCTGGTGGACGACGAGCGCCCGCCCGGCGCCGAGGCCCGTCACGGTGGCGGCGAGACGGTCCCGCACCGCGCGACCGACCAGGACCGGATACGGCTGGTCCGCACCGACCTCGATGCGGGTGATCCCGCCGTCGGGACCGGCAGGCCGTCCGTCGTCGCGCTGTGACACCGATTCGCTCGCACGCTCCCTCACCGGCACGACCCTACGAGACGGGCGCCGACACCGGTCCGGGTCGGGGTGGGGTCACGGGCGAGGGCGGACGAACGGATCGGGCAGCGGCGTACCCGCGACCGGCGTCGGAACGTCCAGCGGGTCCGCGGCCGACGTGGCGCGCGGGGTGCCGTACGGCGGGGTCGGCTCCAGCGCGGCACGCACCAGAGCGTCGTCCAGGGTTCCCGGGTGGGCCTGTGCCACCCCGACGAGCACCGCCCGTACGACCTGGTTCGCGCTGCGCCGTGACGTGTCGACCTCGACGGTCGCGACCTCGCGGTACAGCGGGGCGCGGGCGTCGAGCAGCGCCTTGAAGGTGGCGCGCGGGTTCACCCCCGCCAGCAGCGGCCGCGCGGTCGACATCCCGGTGCGCCGGATCCCGTCGACCAGCCCGACCCACAGCAGCACCACGCGGTGGCCGCGCAGGCGCTCGCGGGTGGACGCGGCCAGCACGGACCCACCACCGAGCGCGAGCACACCGCGGGCGGTGGTCAGGGCTTCGGCCACGAGCTCACGCTCCAGAGCCCGGAAGGCGTCCTCGCCGTCCTCGGTGAAGATCGACGCGATCGGCTTGCCGGCGCGCTCCACGATCAGCGCGTCCACGTCGGTGAACGTCACCCCCATCCGCCGGGCCAGCACCCGGCCGACCGTCGTCTTGCCGGCACCGGGCGGACCGACCAGGACCAGGACGGGACGGCCCTGCGCCGGACCTTCTTGTGCCGGATCTTCTGGGGAACTCACGACGCTCCAGGGTAGAGGACGCGACCGCACTCACCGACCGGCATCTCACTCCTCCTCCGGCCGGCCCGCCCGGTGACCCACGTCGGTGAGCGGGTCAGCCGCGGCCCGCCTCCCGATAGGCCCGGACGTTGCGGCGGGTCTCCGCGAGGGAGTCGCCGCCGAACTTCTCCAGCGCCGCGTCGGCCAGCACCAGCGCCACCATCGCCTCGGCCACGACCCCGGCCCGCGGCACCGCGCATGCATCGGAACGCTGATGGATCGCGGTGGCCGCCTCCCCGGTCGCGACATCGACCGTGCGCAGCGCGCGTGGCACCGTCGAGATCGGCTTCATCGCCACCCGCACCCGCACGGGCTCGCCGTTGGTCATCCCTCCCTCGATGCCACCGGCCCGGTTGGACAGCCGTCGGACGGGAGGGACGACGCCGGGCGACCCCGAGGGCTCGTCCGGCCGGGCGTGCGACCCCGACCTCGTCCTCTCGTCCGCGTCGCCGGGCAGCATCTCGTCGTGCGCGACGCTGCCCCGCCGGTGCGCGGTGCGGAAGCCGTCGCCGATCTCGACCCCCTTCATCGCCTGTATCCCCATCAGCGCCCCGGCCAGCCGGGCGTCGAGACGCCGGTCGGAGTGCACGTACGAGCCGAGCCCCACCGGCAGTCCGTACGCGATGACCTCGATGACGCCGCCGAGCGTGTCGGCGTCGTCGTGTGCGGCGTCGATCTCGGCCATCATCGCGGCTGCGGTCGCCTCGTCGAACGCGCGGACCGGGCTCGCGTCCACCCGCTCCAGATCCCCGGGGCCCGGCACCGGCTCGTCGTCAGGAGCGTCGATCGCACCGATCGCCACGACGTGGGAGACGACCTCGACGCCCAGGGCCTGCCGGAGGAACGCCTTCGCGACCGTGCCGAGCACGACCCGCGACGCGGTCTCCCGGGCGCTGGCCCGCTCCAGCACGGGCCGGGCATCGGTGAAGCCGTACTTCGTCATCCCGGCCAGGTCGGCGTGTCCCGGCCGGGGCCGCGTCAGTGGCGCGTTGCGGGCACGGTTGGCGATCAGCTCCGGGTCGACGGGGTCGGCCGCCATCACCGTCTCCCACTTCGGCCACTCGGTGTTGCCGATGCGCACTGCGACCGGTCCGCCCTGGGTCAGGCCGTGCCGGATCCCGCCGATCACCTCGAGCTCGTCGGCCTCGAACGCCATTCGCGGGCTGCGGCCGTGCCCGAGCTTGCGCCGGGCCAGCTCGGTGGTCAGCTCCTTGGTGGTGATCTCCACACCGGCGACCATGCCCTCGAGCACAGCGACCAGCGCAGGACCGTGGGACTCCCCGGCGGTGATCCAGCGCAGCACGCCCCCATCATCCCCCTGCCTGCACCGGCCACACGTCTCAGGGACCCCGCGCCCCGGATGCGGCGACGAACAGGCCGGCGAGGAGCATCGACGGGCCGTGTGGCAGCACCCCGCGCCGGCCCCGGACCACCAGCAGCACGGCCGCAACGGCACCGCTGAAGATCGCGGCGAGCACGCCACCCACGACCAGCGCCTCCCACGACACCCCGGCGAGCACCGCGCCGAGCGGCGCGGCCAGCTTGACGTCGCCCGCTCCCAGCGCCGCCGGCGCGGCGAGGTGCACCGCGGCGTATGCCGCGGACGCCAGCACCGCGCCCACCGCCGCGCGCAGCACCACCGCGGGGCCGAGCGGCGCGAGCAACAACAGCGCCAGCGGTAGCGCAGGCAGGGTCAGCGCGTCCGGCAGGCGCCGGTGCAGCACGTCGACCGCACCGGCCACGACCGCGAGCCAGCCGAGGCCGAGCAGCACCGGCAGCCACGGCGCGGGGACGAGGCCCGCCCCGGCGGCGGTACCGACCGCGCCCCACGCGAGCGCGACCCCGAGCTCGCACCACGGCGGCGGCACGCAGGCCCCGCGGCGCAGCCGACCCAGGAGCCGCCGGGCGGC
>JAEUJO010000141.1 GCA_016794615.1 Pseudonocardia sp.
GCCGCAGCGTCGAGGCGAATGAGGAGCCGGGCGATGTAGCGCAGGTTGAGCCACTGCTGGGTGGCGTCGCCGACCCGGTCCCAGTGGTCGAGCACCATACGGAAGGCGCCCGCGGCCACCGTCGGGTCGCCGTGCACCGCACGGGTGGCGGCCGCCTCCATCCTGGCGATCCCCTCCCACCAGAAGTTGCGCACGGCCGCGGCGAGCTCGGCCGCCTCGTCGAAGAGGGGCAGCGCGCGGTCGGGCTCCACCTTCTTCAGCACCAGGCCCACCGCGTAGCGCGCCATCGACCGGGCCGTCGGGTTGGCCGTCGTGTCCGCGACCGCAAGGCTCTCCGACGCCGGCCCGACCCCACGCTCCGGGGCACGCCGGACGGCCTCGCAGATCGCCACGTAGTAGAGCGTCCAGACGAGCCTGATCCGGTCGCCCTCGGCACGGGCGCGCTGCGCCTCGGCGGTGTAGTGCCGCAGCGCACGATCGACGTCGCCCTCGTACAGCGCCACGTCGGCCAGGACGTCACCGGGATGGGCGATCCGAGGGGTTCCCGCGGGCGGTACGCGGCCGCTCGCCCGGCGAGCCAGCTGCCGGGCGAGCGGGAAGTCGCCACGGTTCCATGCCCCGCGTGCGGCGGCACCGACGGCGGCGACGAATCGCGGGTGCTCGGGATCCGCCGCGGCCAGTACTCGCTCGGCCCAGCCCGAGGCCTCGTACCCGATGCGCAGATGGACGAGTTCGGGAATGGAGGCGACCAGCCGGACGGCGAGGTCGACGTCCCGGTCGGCACAGGCCGAGACGAAGACGGCACGCATGTTGTCGTAGTCGGCCAGCGTGTCGTCCACCCAGGCCCGCTCGTCCGGACCCTGCAGGCCGTGCGCCGCCCGTTCGGCCAGCTCGACGTAGTAGGTGGCGTGCCGGTGGGCCAGCGCACGGTCGGCGCCCGCGGCCTCGACCCGCTTCCGGCCGTACGCCCGCAGGGTCTCCAGGAGCCGATACCGGCTGTGCACCCCGCTCACCGCGACCACCAACGACCGGTCGACGAGCCGCACCAGCCGGTCCAGGACGTCGTCCTCGGACGCGCCCGGGTCGGTGACGCGGTGCACCCCCCGCAGGTCGGCACCGCCCGCGAAGACCGACAGGGCGGCGAACAACCGCTGTTCCGGCTCCGGCAGCAGCCGGTAGGACCAGTCGATCGCCGCCGCGAGGCTCCGGTGCCGCGCGACCGGGCCCCGGCCACCACCGAGCAGCGGAGCCCCGTCCAGCCGACGCGCGACCTCGACCGGGCTCATCGCCCGCATCCGCGCCGCTGCGAGCTCGATACCCAGCGGCAGTCCGTCGAGGCCTGCGCAGATCGCCGCGACGGCGTCGGCGTTGGCACGGTCGAGCCGGAAGTCGGGCGACACGGCCCGGGCCCGTTGCACGAAGAGCGCCGCGGCGTCGTCGACGGGAAGCGGCGGCACCGGCCACTGCTGCTCCCCGTCGACCGCGAGCGCTTCACGACTGGTCGCGAGCACCGTCACGGCGGGGCAGTGCTCCACGATCCGGGAGACCAGCCGGGCCGCGGAGGCGAGGACGTGCTCGCAGTTGTCCACGACGAGCAGCAACGCCCGTCCGCGGAGATACCCGATCACGGTCTGCTCGATCGAAAGGCCGGAGCGCTGCTGAATGCCCAGTGCGGCGGCGACGGCGTGGTCGATCGGGCTCGCGTCGGGGAGGCCGCCGAGCTCGCAGAGCCACACTCCGTCGGCGAACCGCGCCCGGTCCCGGGCTGCCACCTCCACCGCGAGCCGCGACTTCCCCGCACCGCCGACGCCGGTCAGGGTCACCAGCGACCCCGCCCGGAGCGCAGCACCGACACGCTCGATCTCCTGACCGCGGCCGACGAGACCGCTCGCCCGCCGCGGCAGGTTGCCCTTCGGAGGTGCCGTCGACAGCGCCGGATCGTGGACGAGGATCCGCCGGTACAGCGCCTGCGCCTCGTCGGCGGGCTTGACACCGAGCTCGTCGTCGAGCCGGGCGCGCAGGTCGAGGTAGGCGGCCAGCGCGTCGGCCTGCCTGCCCGTCGCGTACAGCGCGCGCATGAGCGCGACCGCGGGTCGTTCGCGGGACGGGTGGCGAGCCACCAGCGCCTCGAGTCCGGGCAGTGCCTCCGCGGCCCGACCCAGGTCCAGCAGCGCCAGCGCACGGTCTTCGAGCGCGCCGGTGCGGAGCTCGGTCAGCCGCGCGACGGTGGAGATCGCGAACTCGGCGTCGGCGAACTCGGCGAGGGCCTCGCCCCGCCACAGCGCGAGCGCCGCGTCGAGGTCGGTGAGAGCGCGGGCGTGATCCCCCGCTGCGGCGGCTGCCCGTGCGGCACCGGCGAGCTGCTCGAACTCCGCAGCGTCCAGCGTGGCCCCGTCCACGGTCAGGCGGTATCCCGGTGGGTGGTGCCGCAGCGCGGCACCGGGAGCGAGGACGCTGCGCAGCCGCGAGACGTAGGCCCGAAGCGCGGTGCCGGCACCGGGGGGCACCGCGTCCCGCCACAGGGCGGCCACCAGCCGGTCGGCGGGCACGACCTCGCCCGCAGCCACGATCAGGACCGCGAGCAGCAGGCGGGGCTTCGGGCCGCCGAGTGCGACCGGTCCGTCCACGTCCTCGACCTGCAACGGCCCGAGGATCCGGAAGCGCACCTGTCCTCGCCGCCCGCCCTGTCGTCGTTCGTGCAATCGGACCGCAATGGACGAAACCGACAGTAGCGGCGGTAAGGGAGGAAGGACCAGATGTCGACACCCAGCACGCCGTCACGCTCGACGTCCTGCGTCCGATCCCACCCGCGGGCGACGGGTCCCGGAGATGCGGCGGCGGCAAGGGCCTAGGTCCCAACCCGCTACTGAGGTTCTGCCCGTGTCGAGCTGCTATGGGTGACCTTCGGCTCTACGCGCTCGGCGGCCCCCACCCTAGCTTGGGACGGACGACGTCCCCCACCACAACAGGAGTCGTGATGGTCGATTCCCAGCCCGACCTCACCCCCCTCGCGCCTCTCGGCCGAGCGCGGCTGCGCTCCGGTCCGGTGCGCGCGCAGCGCCCGGTCTACGTCAACCTGCTGCCACCGTGCAACAACGCCTGTCCGGCCGGCGAGAACATCCAGGCCTGGCTCGCGCACGCCCGCGACGGCCGGGACGAGGATGCCTGGCGAGAGCTCACTGCTGACAACCCGTTCGCCGCGATCCACGGTCGGGTCTGCTACCACCCGTGCGAGTCGAGCTGCAACCGCAAGGAGCTCGACGGCTCGGTGTCGATCCACGCGGTCGAGCGCTACCTCGGTGACCTCGCCAACGAGCAGAAGTGGCGATTCCCCGTTCCGGAGGTCCGCAGTGGCCACCGGGTGCTCGTCGTCGGCTCCGGCCCGTCCGGGCTCTCGGCCGCCTACCACCTGACCCGGCTCGGGCACGAGGTCGTCGTCCGCGACAACGGGCCGCAGCCGGGCGGCATGATGCGCTACGGCATCCCGGCCTACCGGCTGCCGCGCGACGTCCTCGACGCGGAGATCGCCCGGATCGCGGCCATGGGCGTCGTCTTCGAGCAGAACCACCGGGTCACCGACCTCGAAGCCGAGCGGAAGGGCTTCGACGCGGTCTTCGTCGCGGTCGGGGCGCACCTGAGCAAGCGGGTCGACATCCCGAACGCCGACGCGGGCCGGGTCATCGACGCCGTCAGCTTCCTGCGCGACGTCGGGTCCGGGGAGCAACAGCCGCTGTCCGGCCGGGTCGCGATCTACGGCGGCGGCAACACCGCCATGGACGCCGCCCGGGTCGCCCGCAGGCTCGGGGCCGACGACACGATCATCGTCTACCGGCGCACCCGCGAGCAGATGCCCGCCCACGAGGACGAGGCCGCCGACGCCGAGGCCGAGGGCATCCGGATCAACTGGCTGCGCACGATCAGCTCGATGGGCGGAGGCGACCTGACCGTCGAGATCCAGGAGCTCGACGAGAAGGGCAAGCCCCACGGCACCGGGCGCTTCGAGACCCTCGAGGCCGACACCGTGATCCTCGCCCTCGGCCAGGAGAGCGACACCGGTTTCCTCCACGGGCTGCCCGGGGTGGAGTTCGACGGTGACGTCGTCCAGGTCGACCGGACCACGCTCATGACCGGGGCGCCCGGCGTGTTCGCCGGCGGCGACGCGGTGCCGAGCGAGCGCACGCTCACCGTCGGGGTCGGGCACGGCAAGAAGGCCGCGCGCAGCATCGACGCCTACCTGCGCGGCGAGACGTTCGCGCCCGGCGCCAAGCACCCGCTGGCCTCGTACGACATGCTCCACCTCTGGTACTTCGGCGACCACGACCAGCGCCATCAGCCCGCGCGGCAGCCGGCGGCCCGGGTGCACGACTTCGGGGAGGTCGTCGCCGGCCTGTCCGACGACGAGGCTCGCTTCGAGGCGGGCCGCTGCCTGTCCTGCGGCAACTGCTTCGAGTGCGACGGCTGCTTCGGCGCGTGCCCCGAGGACGCCATCGTCCGCCTCGGCAAGGGCCAGAAGTACGAGTACCACTACGACAGCTGCACCGGCTGCACCGCCTGCTACCGGCAGTGCCCCGTGCACGCCATCGAGATGGT
>JAEUJO010000144.1 GCA_016794615.1 Pseudonocardia sp.
ACGGCGTCGACGACCGTGTCGAGCTCCTCCTTGATCTCCCAGCCCTGGGTCAGCGGCTCGTCGTAGCCCGGCAGCAGCAACGTCGACGACAGCAGCGGCTCCCCCAGCTCGGCGAGCATCGCCTGCGCGACGGTGTGCGCCGGGATGCGCACCCCCACGGTCTTCTTGCGCGGGTGCAGCAACCGTCGCGGCACCTCCCTGCTGGCAGGCAGGATGAACGTGTAGCTGCCCGGCGTCGAGGCCTTCACCGCGCGGAACACCGCCTTGCTCACATGCACGAGCTGGCCGAGCTGCGCGAAGTCTCTGCAGACCAGCGTGAAGTGGTGACGGTCGTCGAGCTTGCGGATCGTGCGGATCCGGTCGATGCCCTCACGGTTGCCGATCTGGCAGCCCAGCGCATAGCAGGAGTCGGTCGGGTAGGCCACGAGGCCACCACCGCGGACGAGGTCGACGATCTGGCCGATCGCGCGCCGTTGCGGATCCACCGGATGAACGTCGAAGTACCGCGCCATGGCGGGCAGCGTAGGCCGCCTCGGGAGGTGGGTGCTGCGGCGCATGCCTGCGCAGGTCCCCGGGCACCCCGGTGTCACGACCGATGCACGACGGAGCGGGCCACGTCCGCCGGTGGGTGATCCGGCTCGGGATCGAGTGGGCGCTGCCGGCGGACGGCGTCGGCGTGCTCATGGATGCAGCCGGTTCCCGCCAGGTGCACTCGGCTTGACGGGACCCATGGCGGCCAGGAGGCTCGACCCCCGAGATCGCGGGGTGACGCATGCCCGGCGCTGGTGCGGGAGGAGAACCGGTGGCACGTCATCCGGGACAGCGGATCGCCGGAGCGCCCATTTCCTGGGGTGTCTGCGAGGTGCCCGGCTGGGGGCACCAGCTCTCACCCCTGCGAGTGCTCACCGAGATGCGCGAGGTCGGTCTCGCGGCCACCGAGGTCGGTCCCGACGGCTTCCTCCCCGCGGACCCGGCGCGGCTCGCCCACACCCTCGCCGAGCACGACCTGCACGCCGTCGGCGGGTTCGTGCCGGTGGTCCTGCACGTTCGCGGGCACGACCCGGCGCCCGCCGTCGACCGGGTGCTCGACGGGTTCGTCGCCGCAGGCGCGACGACGCTCGTCCTGTCCGCCGACAGCGGCCTGACCGGCTACGACTCGCGCCCGGAGCTGGACGACGAGGGCTGGGCGAGCCTGCTGGGCAACCTGGACCGGCTCGTCGCGCTCGCCGCGGACCGCGGGATCACCGCCGTGCTGCACCCGCACGTCGGGACCATGGTCGAGAACCCCGACGACGTGCAGCACGTGCTCGACGGCTCCGAGATCCTGCTGTGCCTGGACACCGGGCACCTGCTGATCGGCGGCACGGACCCGGCGGAGCTGACCCGCCAGGTGCCTGAGCGGATCGCGCACACGCACCTGAAGGACGTCGACAACCGCTTCGCCCGGCGCGTGCAAGGTGGGGAGATGACCTACACCGAGGCCGTCCGCGAGGGGATGTACCGGCCGCTCGGGTCGGGCGACGTCGACGTCGCGGCGATCGTGGGCCACCTCGAGGGCCACGGCTACGACGGGTGGTACGTCCTGGAACAGGACACGATCCTGCCCGGCGACCCCTCGGGCGAGGGCCCGGTCACGGATGTGCGGACCAGCGTGGAGTACCTGCGGGGGCTGTTCGCGAAGGCCGGGAGCTGAGCGGACCCGGCGTCGCCTCCCGGACCGGGACGACCTTCGCGCAGGCCCTC
>JAEUJO010000175.1 GCA_016794615.1 Pseudonocardia sp.
AACCCGCGGATTAAAAGTCCGCTGCTCTGCCGATTGAGCTAGAGGCCCCAGACCTGCCCTCGCACCCTACTGGACCACCCCACGCGCGAGCCTCACTGCTGCTCCGGAGGCAGCTCCTCCATCTCCGCCAACTGCGACTCCAGGTGCTCGACCGACCACATGTACCGGCCCGAAGGGCTGCGCCAGGTCGGCTTGATCCAGCCCTTCGACACCCAGTACAGCAGCGACCGGTGGCTCACCCCGACGGCCTCCGCTGCTTTACCCGTGGTCACCAGATCCTTGCGGGACGGTCGGGCAGGCGGAGTGCTCACGCTCTGCATCCTGCCATCTTCCGCCGTTCGTGCAGGTCCAAGCACCAGTGGCTCTCGCGAAGGTGTAGTCTTGCGCGATACCGGAACCTACTCGGTAACAGCGAGTTAAGCTTGTATTGTGCGAGTTGCGCGATTGGCGAGTTGAGGGGTGGCCATGCAGGCTGATGGGACGGGAAACCGCAGGTCATCGGATGAGTTGTGGGCAGGGCTCGTCACCGAGATCGCAGCGATGCCAGACGTCGTGGCGAACCTGCTGCGTGAGCATCAGCCCGACGAGGCGGGGTACTGCCGCGGGACCGGGTGCGGCACGGCAGGTCGTGGCGTGCCGACGAGGCGGTGGCCGTGCTCGCTGCACGCGCTCGCTTCGGCGGCGGACGCGACCCTTCGGGCCGGGTCGACGCCGCCCGGACCGTGACCGTCCACGAGCGCCGCGCCATCGACTCCGCAGCACGTTCCCGCACACCGCGCAGGCCGCAGCATGTGCAGAGCGCGAAAGGTGTCGCGAGGTCGGCACCCGATCGCGGCCCGGAGGCCGCGACTACTCCGGCCGCTCGGCCAGCGAGCGCAGCCGGGCACGCACCTTGTCGACGGCCCACCGAGCGTGCCCTCCTGCGGAGACGAGCTCCGGCTCCAGCAACCCGGTCTGCCGGTAGCGCTGGATCGTGCGTGCCGACAGTCCCAGCGCGCGGGCGAGCTCGGCGGTGGTCACCAGCCGGCCGTATTCCACGTGATCACCGTAGGGGCTGTTCGGACGGCGCGTATCAGCGAGGGCGCCGATGTCGTGAGTGGCGGTATTGGCCGATTTCCGGTGACGCACAAGGAAAGTCGACCCAGCGTGCACGATCAACTTCGATGCGTGTCCAACAGCGGTGACGGGCACCGCGGCACCCCTGGGACACTGACGTGGTGACCGCCCCCGCGACCCCGGCGCCACGCACCGCAGCGCGCCCGTTGCAGATCGGCCCGTACCGCTGCGCCACCCCGGTCGTGCTCGCGCCGATGGCCGGCATCACCAACCCCGGGTTCCGCCGGCTGTGCCGTGAGCAGGGCGCGGGGTTCTACGTCTGCGAAATGATCACCTCACGGGGGCTCGTGGAGCGCAACCCGCTGACCTTCCGCATGATCGCGTTCGACGCGGACGAGCACCCGCGCTCGCTGCAGCTCTACGGTGTCGACCCGGCGACGGTCGGGGCCGCCGTGCGCGTGATCGTGGAGCGGGACCTGGCCGACCATGTGGACCTCAACTTCGGCTGCCCCGTCCCCAAGGTGACGCGCCGGGGTGGCGGGGCAGCGCTGCCCTACAAGCGTCGGCTCTTCGACCGGATCGTGCGCGCCGCGGTCGACAACGCCGGGCCCGTGCCCGTCACCGTCAAGATGCGGATCGGGATCGACGACGAGCACCGCACCCACCTCGAGGCCGGTCGCATCGCGGCGGACGCGGGTGTCTCGGCCGTCGCCCTGCACGCGCGGACGGCCGCGCAGCGGTACTCGGGGACGGCCGACCGGTCCGAGATCGCCCGGTTGCGCGACGCCCTGCCTGCGGAGCTCCCCGTGCTCGGCAACGGCGACATCTTCAGCGCCGCGGACGCGCTCGCGATGGTCGCGGAGACCGGATGCGACGGCGTCGTGGTCGGGCGGGGCTGCCTGGGCCGCCCGTGGCTGTTCGGCGACCTGGAAGCCGCGTTCGCCGGTCACCCGCTGCCGCCCGCGCCGACGCTCGGGAAGGTCGCGGCGACGCTGCGCAGGCATGCCGTGCTGCTGTGCGGGCACATGGGGCCGGACAAGGGCATCCGCGACGTCCGCAAGCACATCGCCTGGTACCTCAAGGGCTTCGCGGTGGGCTCCGAGACCCGCCGCCGGCTCGGGCTCGTCGAGAGCCTGGCCGAGCTGGACGACCTGCTCGCCACCCTCGACCTGGGCCAGGACTTCCCGGCCGACGCCGAGGGCCCGCGGGGACGCCAGGGCTCGCCGGGGCGGGTGGTGCTGCCCGAGCGCTGGCTGCACGACCCGGACGACCCGTCGGTCCCGTTCGGCGCAGAGCTGGAGCACTCAGGCGGGTGACGGGTGTCCCCGGACGAGAACGGGAACGACTCGCCCGGTCGGGTGGATCGCCCCGCGGGGGTGCGGGCGGCGCGTTCGTCCCGTCGACAACGCCTGCAACAGCAGGTGGCCGGAAGACGGGCTGCTCGGTGGTGGACACCCCGGTGCACGACGTGCCGTCGCTCGACCTCGCCCCGACGACCGGCCTCGAGGCGCAGGGGTAGGACCGCGCCGCGGTGCACACAGCCGCGGCCGAGCGCCTCGCACGGCTGGGCCGGTGGAGGCGGGCCTACGACCGCTTGCGGGCCGCGGTCCGGCTGATGCAGGGCCGCCAGCTGACCGCACCCGCCGGGCGACGGGCGCACGTTGTGGATCCCGCTGCACAGCCCGGTCACTGCGCTCCGTAGGCTCCGACGATCAAGGGGCCGGGACGACGACCCGCGCCCACCCTGCGCCCGTGACGGTCGGAGGAGGTGGCGTGACCATCGATCGGCACCGGGTCCGACACCCCCCTGCCCGGCCGCGCCCGCCGCGAGCCGAATCGTCGGACGAGTTCCTGGTCCGGCACGGCTTGCTGCCCTCGCCGGAGCGGCCGCCACCGGGGAGCAACGGCCGGCAGGGACCACCCGGTCGGGCACTGCCGCCACCGGGCCGTGGCGCCCCGTCAGGATGGCCCGCAGCCCTCGGATCACCGGCCACTCAGCGTGATGAGAGGTTGCGGCCGAACCCGCCACGCCGCGGCGGCCCCGCAGAGGGACGGAGACCCGAGGCGAACCTCCCGCCGAACGGCCCGGTCGCGTGGTTCCGTGAGGTCCCGCCGGCTCAGCCGGACGGCGCTCGCCGGGCGAACGGCTCCGGTGCGGGAGGGCGGTTCGACGCCCGCACGCCCGGACATCGCGGAGGCGCCGTGGCGGAGCCGCGCCTGCCGCGCACTCCCCGTCCCGCCGACCCTGCGCCACCCGGTGGCGACCATCGGCCGTCGTCCGAGCGCCGCAACGGTGCCCCGGCCGGGCGGCGACGCGACGCGGAACCGCGCAGGCGGGACCATCGCGGCGGGGACCGGTCCGGTACCGGACCGACCCGCAGACCGCCCGACGGCCCGTCCCGAGAGGGTGCGCGACGGCCCGGCACCACCCCGCCGGAACCGGACGAGCCCGCGCCACCCCGATCGGCCCGAGCCGGCACCGACCACGCCGCCGGGCAGCGGGCGCCCGGGCAGGACCTCGGCCGTCGGGCACCCGGCCGCCGGACCGCCACCACCCGCCCCGAACGACGGCCGCCGGAACCGGACATCGCGGTGATGCCGGCCACCGCGGGCCCTCGGGGCCGCCGGCCACCTCCGGAACCGGACGCCGACGCGCAGCCGACCACGAGCGACGCGGACGTCGCGGGTCGCCGCGGTCGCCGACGCGCGCCGGAACCCGACACCGACGTCCAGCCGGCCACGGTCGACACGCAACCGGCGGGCCGACGGGCGGACGACGTCGGCTCACGCGCCGTCGGAGCCCACGGCACCGACCGGTCCGTGGCCCCGGTCGAGGCCCGCACCGTGACGGTGCCCGCCCGGTCGACCGCCGAGCGCGACGCCACGACCTCGGCCGACCCCCGGACGGCCGACGCACCGGCGCGCGGTCCTGCCGAACAGGTCTCCCCGCGCAGGACGGCCCGCGGCGACCCGGCGGACACCGGCGAGCGCCTGCGGGCGGACCGCATCGACGAGACCCTCACCCGCCTCACCGCCGCCCACGCCGGGCTCGTCCTCGGCATGCACGATCGGGACGACGACACCGACGAGGACGACGACACCGGCGAGCGCCCGGCCCCCCGCCGGACGCGCCCGGCCGTGCGTGTGGGCCGCTGTGTCGTCGCTGCCCTCGCGCTGCTGCTGGTCCTCGTCGCCGGCCTGGGCTGGGTCGGCCGGACCCGGCTCGACGGGGCGCTCATCACGGTTGCGGCCGTCAACGCCCCCGACGGTGTTCTCGACGCCGCCGCGCAGACCGGGGACGAGAACGTCCTGGTGCTCGCCACCGACAGCGGCGGCTCCGCCGGCGCCACCACCCGGGCCAACACCGTCACCGTGCTGCACCGCGACGCGCGGGGGGATCGGACCGTCGCCGTGACGCTGCCCCCGGACCTGGAGATCACCCGACCACCGTGCGAGCGCTGGGACGCCAGAGCCGACGCGTACGACATCGGGCAGACCGTCCCCGCCGAGCCGCTCACGACCTTCGACAGTGCCTACGCCGTCGGCGGCCCGCGCTGTGCGACCCGGGCCGCCCAGCAGGTCACCGGCCTGGCGATCACCCGGTTCGTCGCCGTCGACCTCGCGGCGACCTCGGCGCTGGTCGAGGCCGTCGGCGGGGTGCAGGTGTGCGTGGAGCGACCCGTCCTCGACTCGGTGCTCGGTCCCGTCGTCACAACCGCCGGAACGGGCCCGCTCAACGGCGCCCGCGCCGCGAGCCTGGTGCGGGCGGCCGACGTGCGCGGCGAGCCCGCGGGCGGCGCCGCGCTCGTCCAGCGCCAGCTCCGGGTGCTCGCGGCGGCACTCGCACGGGCGCTGTCCCCGAGCATGCTGCTGCACCCGGGCCGCGTGAACGGCCTGCTGCCCGCACTGCACACCGCGGTGGTGTCGACCGGGACAGGAGTGGCCGACCTCCTCGCGATGTCGAGCGGGCTCGGCGACGTGCGCGCCGTGCCGACCGCGCCGCAGGCCAACAGCCGGGGCAACCTGGAGATGCGCGAAGCCGACGCGAAGGCCCTGTTCACCGCGGTGCGCACCGACGCCCCGTTGCCGGCCGCGGACCAGGCCGCGGATCCGGCAACGACGAGCGAGGTCACCGCGGACGTCCTCAACGCCTCCGGCCGCGCCGGCCTCGCCGCCGAGGTGGCGGGCACCCTGGGCGATCTGGGATTCCGCACGGCGGAGGTGAGGAACGCGGGTCAGGCCGCGCTCGACACCGTCGTCCGGTTCTCCCCGGACCGCGCCGAGCAGGCCCGGCTGCTCACCGGCGCGGTGCCCTCGGCCAACGCCGTGCCCGATCCGGGTTCCACCGGCGTGCTGCAACTCGTGCTCGGCCGGTCTTTCGACGGCACGGTCCGCGCCGCCACCGCTCCGGAGCCGGCCGCCGACCCCGCGACCGCACCGGCCACGACCTGCGGCTGATCGTCCGCGATCATTCACCCCCGGTTCATCCACCGCACCCGCGTCGCCCGGCGGACAAGAACTACTCTCGACTCATGCGCGACGTCTATCAAGATCAGCTCACGGTACTCGCGGACGCGCTCGCCGACATGTGCCAGCAGACCGCGGTGGCGATGGAGCATGCGACCCATGCCCTCCTGCACGGTGACCTGCAGCTCGCCGAGCAGGTGATCGCCGACGACGCCCGCATCGACGAGCTGCGCGTCGCCGCCGAGGAGAAGGCGTTCGGCCTGCTCGTGCTCCAGGCGCCGGTGGCCACGGACCTGCGGGTGGTGATCTCCGCGATCCACGGCGCAGGGGACATCGAGCGGATGGGCGACCTCGCCCTGCACGTCGCGCAGGCCGCGCGGCGCCGGCACCCGCAGCTGGTGCTGCCGGACGAGGTCGCTCCCTACTTCACGGAGATGGGCAAGATCGCGGTCGCGCTCGCGCAGAAGGCGGCCGAGGTGATCCGCAGCCGGGACGTCGAGAGGGCCGCGACGCTCGTGGCCGACGACGACGCGATGGACGACCTGCACCGGCACCTGTTCAGCGTGCTCATGGCGCCGCGCTGGGCGCACGGCGTCGGCCCGGCGGTCGACATCACGCTGCTCGGCCGGTTCTACGAGCGGTACGCGGACCACGCCGTCTCGGTCGCCAGCCACGTCGTCTACGTCGTGACCGGCCGCATGCCCGCGTCGCTGCCGGTCTGACCCCTGCCCAGAGCAGCCGTTCGGACGCTCGCGGCGTCACCGGGCAGGCAGTGCGTGCTCAGCCTCGGCCGGGCCGCCCGGTGAACGCCTTCGCGCTGCCCTACCCTTCGCGGAACTGGACGCCGAACCCGCCGCGGGGATAGTGCCATTTCAGTGCACCGGGCGCGGCGATTGCGAGGCAGGTCCCGCACTCCAGGCAGGCGGCGTACTCGACCGCGATGGTCCCGTCCGGGTCCTCGCTGTAGACGTGGGCCGGGCAGCAGGCGACGATCGCCTTGCCGGTTCCCGTGGCCTTGGCGATCTCCTGGTTGACCTCGATATGGCTCTCTTCCTCGTCGAGGTTGAACCGGTTCTTGGTCAGGCGCTCGGTGACAGGTAGTGGTTTCATAGTGCCCGCGCTCCCGCGATCCCGTCCTTGACCAGCTGCATGATCTTCAGCGGCGAGTGAGCCAGCGACCCACGAGCCACCTTGACGAGATGCTCGCGAGGCTTCAGGTCGTGGTTGAACGCGCCGTACAGAACGTCTGCGAGCAGCTCGCCGTACTCCTTGTACATCCGATCCGTCTCGAGGAAATGCGGCGCCTTGGCGTAGGTCTCCATGTCTTTCCCGACGTAGGAGGCGAACAGCTTCTCCCGGTATGCGGCCAGGGTCGCCCTGGAGGTGTTCTTCTGGTCCAGCGCGGCACCGACGGCCTCCGCGGCGGCGACCGCGGAGCCGACCGCGAGGTCCATGCCCCGCACGGTCAGACCGGTGTTGAGCGTGAGCCCGGCGGCGTCGCCGACGACGACCATGCCGTCCATGACGATGTCGCCCACCATGTCCAGGCCACCCTCGGCGACCAGGTGGCAGCCGTACTCCAGCATTTCGCCACCCTCGAGATAGGGCGCGATGAACCGGTGCTCGAGGAAGTGGTCGAAGATGTCGGTGACGACCTTCTTCTTCGCCGTGAGGTCGTCCAGACGGACGACGATCCCGATGGACAGTGAGTCGATGTTGGTATAGAGGAAACCGCCACCGCCCACCCCTTCGGTGCAGTCACCGACCGCGGCGACCGCCGCACCCTCGTCGCCGGTCAGGGTGAACCGATCCTCGATCGTCTTGCGCGGCAGTGAGACCACCGCCTTCACACCGACGGCGAGGTGGTGCTGCGGTGGCTTCTTGCGCAGGCCGACGTCCTGGGCGATGAAGGAGTTCACGCCGTCGGCGGCCACCACCACATGAGCCCGCAGCTCGTCGTCGCCCGCCTGGACGCCGACGACCCTGGTGCCTTCGGTGAGGACCCGGTCCACCCGGACGCCGGGCATGATCAGCGCGCCGGCCTCCTCGCACTTGGCGGCCAGCCACGGGTCCAGCTTCGCGCGCAGCACCGTGACGGCGTTGACCGGCTCGGCCAGCCGGGCGTCCCGGTAGTCGACGGCGACCGAGCTGTCCCCGTTGATGAAGTTGATGTAGTTACGGGTGATCCGCCGCTCGACCGGCGCCTCGGTGAGGAAGTCGGGGAAGACCTGCTCCATGCCGCGCGAGTACAGGACGCCGCCGGACAGGTTCTTCGAGCCGGGCTCCTCGCCGCGCTCGACCAGCAGGACCGAACGGCCCTGCTGGGCGAGCTGGTAGGCCGTGACGCAGCCCGCGATACCGGCGCCGATGACGATGACGTCGAAGTCGGGCTCAACTGGTTCGGTCATCGGGCACCGTCATTTCAGTGCGGCGGTGATCGCCGGCACGAGCTGGTAGAGGTCCCCGACCAGACCGTGGTCGGTCTCCTTGAAAACCGCGGCGTTCGGGTCGCTGTTGATCGCGACGATCGTCTCCGCCCCGGTCACGCCCACCATGTGCTGCAGCTGGCCGGACACGCCGATGGCGAGATAGAGCTGAGGCGCGATCCGGGCGCCGGAACTCCCGATGTAGCGGTCCTTGCCCATCCAGTTCAGCCCCTCGGCCACCGGGCGGGTGCAGGCGATCTCGGCGCCGACGGCGACGGCGAGCGCCTCGATGAGGGCCAGGTCCTCCTTGGACTTCAGGCCGCGGCCGACGCCGATGACCCGGTGGGCGGCGTTGAGATCCACCTGGTCGAAGCCGTGCGTCCGGGTCTCGACCACCCGGACGCCCAGCGGCGGCGCGGAGACCTCCTCGATGGGCACACTCGCGCCGTCGCCCGACGGCGCCGAACCGCCGTCCAGCAGCAGCGCCACCGGGCCGGACACGGCGACGGTCTCATCGGCGATGTCACCGAAGACGGCGTTGACCACGACGACGCCGTCGCCCTCGACGGCGACCGAGCGGGCTCCGGTCAGCACGGCCGCCTTGAGGCGGGCGGCCGCGGCGCCGAGGAGCACCCGCTCCCCGGGGTTGCGGCCGGCGAGCACGACCCGCGGTGGGTCGGCAGCGACGGCGTCGGCCAGCGCGGTGGCGTTGGCCTCGGCGGGCACGTCGTCCGGCGCGTTGCACCAGACCACCTTGTCCACGCCGCTGCTGGCCACGATCTCGGCCACCGAGCGGGGGCCTGCGACCACGGCGCCGACCGTGCCACCCAGGGAACGCGCGACCGTGACGAGGTTGCCGACGGTCGGCTGGTCCCCGACGATGATCCAGGCGTTCACACTCATTGTCTGGTCCTTCCTTAGAGCGCGCCGGCCTGGCGGAGCGCGGTGAGGAGCTCGTCTGCAGCCTGGGCCGGGTCGGCGGTGTCGATGAGCTGGCCCTTGCGGACCTTGCGCTCCGGGAGGCTTCGGCCGGTCACGGTCATGACCGCGTTCTGCGGGGACACCTTCAGGGCTGCGAGGTCCAGGTGCTCCACCGGCTTCTTGCCCGCGGCCAGGAGGTCCTTCATGCCGGGCACGCGCGGCGCCGCGGCGTCCGCGGAGGTGGCCAGCACCGCGGGGCCGGAGATCTCGAGCACCTGGGCGCCGCCCGGGATCTCCCGCCCGACGCGCAGCTCGCCGGCCTTGCCGGTCACCGAGGTGACCTCGGCGACGGCCGGCCAGCCGAGCTCGCCCGCCAGCACGGTGGGCACCATCTTGGCCGCCACGTCCATCGACGAGTCGCCGGTGACGACGAGGTCCACGTCGCCGATGTGCTTGATCACCTCGGCCAGCACCGCGGCCAGCTCGGAGCGCCCGGCGTCGGCCAGGGACCCGTCCTCGACGGTCACGACCCGGTCCAGGCCCCGGCCGAGGGCGGCCTTGCAGGCGAGCGGCGTCCCGACGCCCTTGTCCCCGACCGTCACTCCGATCAGCTCGGCACCCGTCTCTGCGGCGAGCTGCCGGGCCACCTCGATGGCCACGGGGTCGTAGGTGGACAGGCCCGGCTTGGCCCGGCTCCAGTCCACCGTCCCGTCGGGGCGTGCCGACGCCTCTTCCGGGTCACGGGTCCACTTGTAGGCGACCACAATCTTCATCACGATCCTCCTGACGGCAGCCGCCGCGATCGGTGGTGGACGGTTGACCTCAACGCAGGGCGCTTCTCGCGATGACCATTCGCTGGACCTCGGAGGTCCCCTCGTAGAGTTCGGTGATCTTTGCGTCTCGGTAGTGCCGCTCCACCGGGTAGGCCTCGGTGTAGCCGTATCCGCCGTGAATCTGGATCGCCCTGTCCGCCACCCTGGTGGCAGTCTCGGATGCGAAGAGCTTGGCCATGGCGCCCTCTGTCGAGTAGGGGCGGCCGGCGGCGACGCACGCGGCGGCGCGGTAGACGAGGAGCCGGGCCGCGTCGACCTGCAGGGCGCTGTCGGCGATCATCCACTGAATGGCCTGCAGGTTGGCGATCGGCTTGCCGAACTGGACACGCTCCTTCGCGTAGTCGACCCCCGCTTCGAGCGCCGCCTGGGCGATGCCCAGCGCCTGCGCGGAAACGCCGATCCGGCCACCGTCGAGCGTCGCCATGGCAATCTTGAAGCCCTCGCCCTCCTCGCCCAGCAGCGCCTCCTTCGGGATGCGCATGTCGGTGAAGTAGAGGGGCGGCGTGCTGGAACCGCGGATCCCCATCTTGTGCTCGGCCTCGCCGACCGCGAATCCCGGAGTGTCACCCTCGACGATGAAGGCGCTGATCCCGCGCGTGCCGCGGTCGGGGTCGGTCTTCGCGAAGACGATGTACACCTCGGCGTGCGGTGCGTTGGAGATGAACATCTTCGATCCGTTGAGGACGTAGCCGTCCCCGGTCCGTACCGCCGTGGTGGTCCCGGCGGCCGCGTCGGTTCCTGCGGCCGGCTCCGTCAGAGCGAACGCACCCAGGCGGCGACCGGACGCCATGTCGTGCATGTACCGGTCCTTCTGGGCCCGCGTCCCGAACTTGTAGACCGGCCAGGTGGCCAGCGAGTTGTGCGACGACATGATGATGCCGGTGCTCGCACACGCCCGCGACACCTCCTCGACCGCGATGACGTAGCTCACGTAATCGGCGCCCGCGCCACCCTCCTTTTCCGGGAAGGTCATACCCATGAGGTTCATCTCGGCCAGCTTCGGCAGGAGCTCGGCCGGAAAACGGTGGTCGCGGTCGATTTCGGCCGCGACAGGCACGATCTCGGACTCGGCGAACTCCCTGACCGCATCCCGGATCAGCTGCTGTTCATCAGTCAGCTCGAAGTCCATTGTGGGTACCTCCCCAAATCTTGGCCGTCTGCAGCGTGGCGGTTTTCAAGAATAGTATTTCTGGCGGGGCCTCGCCGCCGGCGATCACGGCCACTATCGAAGCCCTGGACAATTTCAGCCCAACCGGAAATAGCACGGCCACGCCAAATTCATCACGCCAGAAGCCTGACCGACCGACCCCCCGGCCCGGTAGGGGCGAAGGGCCCTGCACGCGGCAGGCCCTGAGGACGTCAGACCAACGGATATCCGTCCTCGCCGGCGCGGTCCTCGCCTCGGTCGGCCGCCCGGGTGGACGGCGCCGGGAGCCGTTGTCGAGACTGGGGCCGGCGGGCTCGGGAGGGGTGTGATGAGCGACGTGCCACCGGCGAGCGTGAGCGGCCGGTTCCCGCTGCCACGGTGCGGCCGGGTCACCCTCGCCACGGTCGACCCGCCCGGCACGGACGAGGCGTCGCGCCCGGTCTGGACCGACGCGATACCGCTGGGCGACGAGCGCGTCGGCCTGGTCGTCGCCGACACCGGCCGCCACCCGGCTCCGGTGGCGCAGCTACGGCATCTGGTGGCCGCGGCCCTCGCCGGGGAGCGCTCGCCGGTCCGGGCGCTCGAGGCGCTGGACCGGTGCGTCGCCGGGCGACCCGACCCGCCGGTGGACGGTGCGGCGCAGTGCGCCGTGCTCGACGGTGCCACCGGCACGCTGCTCTGGTCGGGGGCCGGTCCGTGCGCGCCGCTGGTCGTCGGCCCGGCCGGCGGGCGGCTCCTGACCGGCGGTGACGGGCCGGCGGTCGGCCGGGCCGGCCGCCGGTCCCGGCAGGCCCAGGAGACCCTCGAGGCGGGCACCACGGTGGTTCTCGGGTGCACCGGAGCGGGCGACGATCTCGCCGCAGGCGCGGTCCGGCACCACGACCTCGCCCCCGACGACCTGGCCGCCGAGCTGCTCGGCAGGACGGGATCCGGGACCGCGCCCGTCCTGGTCCTCGCCCGCCTGATCCCCGCCCCGCTCACCGAGCGCCTGCCCGCCGACCCGCGGCGGCTGTCCGCGGTGCGCCGCCGGCTCGGCGCCTGGAGCGCCCAGGCGGCGTTGTCCGGCGACACGATCGCGGACCTGCAGCTGATGCTCAGCGAAGCCGCGACCAACTCCGTCGAACACGCCTACCGGGACGGACCCCCCGGTGAGTTCACCTACTCCGTGCGACGGCGCGACGACGGCGCGATCCGCGTGGAGGTGCAGGACTTCGGACGCTGGCGGCCACCACCTGCGGATCCCGGGTACCGCGGCAGAGGCCTCGCCGTGATCCACAACCTGGCGGACGAGGTGACGTTCGAGGTCGGCGAGTCCGGCACCCGGGTCGCGTTCACGGTCCCGGACGACCCGCCACCACTCGCGCAGCGCAGTACCGCCCCCGGCGCGGCGCAGCGGACGGCCGGCTCCGCCCGATGACCACCGCGCTCGTCGACGCCGTCGGCGACCGTCCCCTGCCACTCGCCGTCACCGCGACCGCCGAGCACGTCGTCGTCCGGGCGAACCCGGCGGCCCGGAATCTGGTGGGTGACGTCGTCGGCCGGCCGATCCGGGCCGCCCTGCCGCACCCGGCGCTGCTCGCCGCGCTCGACGCCGCCTATCACCGGGGCGATCCGGGCGTCGTGCCGCTGCCGGCCCCGGACGTGGTGGTCGGCTGCCTTCCCGTGGCCGACGGGGTGCTGCTGCTCCTGGCGCCGGCCGACGCACCACCCGACCTCCGCCGCCGCACCGCGGCGCTGCACCGGCTCGCCGCCGAGCTGGCGTCGGCGGCGAACCCGCAGGCGATCGCCTTCCTGGTCTCGACCACGGCGGCGCGGCTGCTCGGGGCCGACGCGTGCGGCGTCTACTCGCGGACCGATGCAGGCGCCCTGACCACCTTGCACTCCAGCGGGTGGCCCGCGGCGACCGCCGGGCGGTTCACCCGCGTGGAGCTGAGGAGGGGGCGCCCGCTGTCGGATGCGGTGCTCGACGGCACGCCGGTGTGGCTGGAGGACGCCGCGCAGTGGCGGAGCCGTTACCCCGAGATGGCCCCGGTCGGGACGTCGGGCGGGTTCCAGGCCACGGCCTGCCTGCCCCTGCGCGTGCGGGATCGGGATCTGGGCGCGGTCGTGTTCAGCTTCCTGACACCGCGCCCGTTCCGCTCGGACGAGCGCGAGTACCTGCTGGCGACAGCCGCCCTGTGCGCCCAGGCGCTCGACCGCGTCCGGCTCCTGGCCGCCGAGCAGGCCGCGCGCGCCGCCGCCGAGCGCCAGCTCGACCGGATGACGTTCCTCGCCCGCGCGAGCCGGCTGATGGAGGCTCCTCTGTCGGTCGAAGAGCGCCTGCAGCGACTCGCGAACCTCGCCGTCCCGGACTTCTCCGACTGGTGCGCGGTGCATCTCGTGCGCGGGGACCGCGTCGACGAGGTGGCGGTCGCCCACGCCGATCCGGCCAAGGTCGCGTTCGTCGCCCGGCTGCAGGAGCGCTACCCGCCCGACCCGACGGCGCCGGGCAGCGCCATCGAGGTCAGCCGCACCGGTCGACCGGCGTTCTTCCCCGAGATCCCGGACGCGCTGCTCGTCGACGCGGCGGTGGACGAGGAGCACCTGCGGCTCATCCGGTCGATCGGGCTGCGCTCGGCGGTGGTGGTGCCGCTGCTCGTGCGCGGACGCAGCCTGGGCACCTTGACGCTGGTGCACGCCGAGTCCGGGCAGCGGTTCGACGAGGTCGACCTCGCCTTCACCGCGCAGCTCGCGGGTGTCGCGGCCGTCGCCCTGGACAACGCCCGGCTCTACGAGGAGCAGCGCCGGATCGCGCAGACGCTGCAGGACGCGCTCCTCCCGGCCGTGCTCCCGGACGTGCCCGGGGTGCGGGTGGCCGCCCGCTACCGGCCGCAGACCGACCACCTGGCCGGGCTGCACGTGGGCGGCGACCTCTACGACGTCGTCGCGGGCGACACGCCGGGCACCTGGGGCGTGGTGGTGGCCGACGTGTGCGGCAAGGGGCCCGAGGCCGCGGCGCGGACGGCGCTGATCCGCCACACGCTCCGGGCCGAGGTCGGCCACGGCCACGGGCCGGCCGAGGTGCTGCGCCGGCTCAACCGCGCGATGCTCCGCGAGCCGGGCGGGTCACCGCTCCGGTTCGCCACCGCGGCCCACGGACGGCTGCACGTCGACGGCGACGGCGCGACGGTCACCATGGCGAGCGCGGGCCACCCACCCCCGCTGGTGCGCCGAGGCGGGACCGTGGAGGCCGTCACGGCGCCCGGCACCCTGCTCGGGGTCTACCCGGACATCGAACTCACCGAGACGACGGTGCGTCTGGACCGTGGCGACATGATGGTCCTCTACACCGACGGTGTGACGGAGGCGCGGGGCGTGAACGGGTTGTACGGCAACGACCGGCTGGCGACCCTCGTGGCGACGACGCCCAGCCCGACCGCCGACACGCTCGCGGACACGCTGCTGGCGGACGTGGTCGGCTTCCAGCAGGGCCGGCTGCACGACGACGTCGCGCTGCTCATCCTGGAGGCCATGCCGTGACCGCGGACCACACCGTCGAGGTCGTCCTCACGGGGGAGCTCGACATCGCCTCCGCCGAGGATGCCCTGCGCCGTGTCGCGGAGGCGGAGCGCGCGGCGCCGTCGCTGCTCGTCATCGACCTGAGCAGGCTGACGTTCGTCGACTCCTCCGGAGTACGGGTCGTGCTCGTCGCCGACGACCACGCCCGTGCGGCGGGCAGGCGGCTGGCCATCCGCCTCGGCCGCGGGCCCGCGCTGCGGGTCTTCACCGCGCTCGGCCTGGTCGACCGGTTCGAGGTGCTCCCGGCGCGGGACGGCCCGGCGCCCGACCGTGCCTGAGCGGGTCGGCCGGCTCAGCCGATGCGACCGCTCAGCTTCATGTGCCGGTTGACGTCCTTGTAGAGCAGGTAGCGGAACCGTCCCGGGCCGCCCGCGTAGCAGGCCTGCGGGCAGAACGCCCGCAACCACAGGAAGTCGCCCTCCTGCACCTCGACCCAGTCCTCGTTGAGCCGGTAGACGGCCTTGCCCTCCAGGACGTAGAGCCCGTGCTCCATCACGTGGGTCTCGGCGAACGGGATCACGGTGCCCGGCTCGAACGTCACGATGTTCACGTGCATGTCGTGCCGCAGGTCGGCCGGGTCGACGAACCGGGTGGTCCGCCACCTGCCGTCGGTGTCCGGCATCGACCCGGCCTCGACGTCGCGCTCGTTGGTCACGAACGCCTCGGGCACGTCCAGCCCCTCGACCCGCTCGTAGGACTTGCGGATCCAGTGGAAGTGGGCGTTCTCGCCGCCCTCGTTGCGGACCGTCCAGTCGGTACCCGGCGGGATGTAGGCGTACCCACCCGGCTCGAGCTTGTGCTCGGAGCCGTCAAGGGTGATGTGCAGCAGCCCCGCGGTGAGGAAGACGACTCCCTCGGCCTCCGGCGCGAACTCGGGGTGCTCGCTGCCCCCACCGGGCGCGACCTCGACCATGTACTGGGAGAAGGTCTCGGCGAAGCCGGTGAGCGGACGGGCCAGCACCCAGAGCCGGGTGCCGGTCCAGAACGGCAGCAAGCTGGTGACGATGTCCGAGTTGGTGCCCCGCGGGATCACCGCGTAGGCCTCCCGGAACATCGCCCGGTCGGTCAGCAGCTGGGTCTGCGGAGGCAGCCCTCCGGTCGGTGACCAGTAGGTGCTCATCACGCCTCTCCTCGTGCGATCAGGCTCCCCCGCGGCTCGTCGCCGGTGATCCGGCGACCGCGCAGCCAGGTGCTGCGGACGACGCCCGCGAGGGCACGCTGCGCGTACGGGGTGACGGGGTTGCGGTGGTGCAGCAGCGTCGGGTCGACGACGAACGCGGCGTCGGGCGCGAACACGGCGAAGTCGGCGTGGTAGCCGCGCTCGATGCGGCCCTTGTGCTGCAACCGGGCGATCTCGGCGGGGCGCTGCGCCATCCACCGGACGACGTCGACGAGCGTGTGCCCGCGCAGCCGGGCCTCGGTCCACACGGCGGGGAGCCCGACCTGCAGCGACGAGATGCCGCCCCATGCGGTGTCGAACTCGCCCACGTCGAGCCGCTTCAGCTCGGGGGTGCACGGGGAGTGGTCGGACACGACGCAGTCGATGTCGCCGCGCGCCAGCGCGTGCCACAGCTCCTCGCGGTTGCCGATCTCCCGGATCGGCGGGCAGCACTTGAACTGCGTGGCCCCGTCGGCGATCGCCTCGGCATCGAACACCAGGTAGTGCGGGCAGGTCTCGACGGTCATCCGGACGCCCTCGCGACGCGCGGTGCGCAGCATGGGCACGGCGTCGGAGCTCGACAGGTGCAGCAGGTGCACCGACGCCCCGGTGTGTCGGGCCGCCTCGATCAGGTGCGCGATCGCGACGTTCTCCGAGCCGCGTGGCCGGGAGGCGAGGAAGTCGGAGTAGCGCCGTCCGTGCGGCGCCGGAGCCCGCTCGATCGCGGTCGGGTCCTCGGCGTGGACGATCATCTTCGCCCCGTAGGACGCCAGCACGCCCAGGTACTCCTCGAGCTGCTCGGCCGACAGCGGCGGGAACTCCTCCACCCCCGAGTCGGTCATGAAGCACTTGAACCCGAAGACACCGGCGTCGTGCAGCCCGCGCAGGTCGTCGATGTTGCCCGGGATCGCGCCGCCCCAGAAGCCGACGTCCACGTGCGCGCTGTCCTGCGCGGCCTTCCGCTTGACCGCCAGCCCGGCGACGGTCGTGGTCGGGGGGAGGCTGTTGAGCGGCATGTCGAGGATCGTGGTGACCCCGCCCGCGGCGGCGGCGCGGGTGGCCGTCGCGAAGCCCTCCCACTCGGTGCGGCCCGGTTCGTTGACATGCACGTGGCTGTCGACGAGGCCGGGAAGCAGCACCTCGTCGTCGGCGAGGTCGACGGTCTCGCCACCATCCGACCGGCCCTCCAGCCGCGACTCGAGCGGCTCGACGGCGACCACGACACCGTCGCGGACGGCGATGCAGCGGGGGACCTCACCGGCACTGGTGATCACCCGCCTGCCCCGGAGGACCAGGTCGAAGTCGGCCATCAGCGCACCGCGCCACGGTAGGCGCGCCAGCCCCCGGCCTCGGAGATGTCGGTGAGGCCGGTGCCGGCCCGATGGACCACCTCGCGGAGCACCACGGCGATCGCGCTGCTGCCGTCGTCCAGCTCGATCACGCTCAGCTCCAGCTCCGGGGGCTCGGCCGGGATGAACCGGTCGCGGATCACGTCCAGCGGCACGTCGTACAGCTCGCCCGGCACGCTCACGCCGCCCTCGCCGACCGGCCACAGCCCGGGGAACTCGTCGCGGACGGAGAAGAACCGGTAGCGCGGGGCGGTGCGGGCCTCGCCGAGGAACGGCAGGCCCTCGATGCTGTGGTGGACGTTGCCGCCGCGCATGCCTCCGCCGTTGACGAAGAGCGGTACCGATGTCATGGAGTCGTGCCTCCGATCCGTTCACGGGCCAGGTTCGTGGCCAGGCGTTCCAGCAGCGGGCCGGCCTCGGCCTGGCAGCGCTGCACGTCGGGTTCGATGTCGGTGAGGGCGTAGGCGGCGGCGATCCCGGCCCGCTCCAGTTGCGCCCGGTCCAGCCCGAGCCGGCCCGAGACCGTCACGACCGGGACGCCCGCCTTCGCGGCCGCCGCCGCGACGCCGGCCGGGGCCTTGCCGTGCAGGGTCTGCTCGTCGAGCGACCCCTCGCCGGTGACGACCAGCGACGCCCCGGGCAGGTGGTCGGCGAACCGGACGAGATCGAGCACCAGCCCGATCCCCGGTTCGAGCTCGGCGCCGAGCACGGCCATCGCCGCGTAGCCGACACCACCCGCAGCCCCGGCACCGGCGCGGTCGCGGGTCGCCGGCGCGGGGTTCGCAGGGGGGTTCGCGGGGTTCGCAGCAAGGTGGCCCTGCTCCAATCCGACTGCAGTAAGGCCACCATGCTGCAAACCCCCGGGCCCCGCGAGCACGGCGTCGACCACATCCGCCCAGTGCTTCAGCGCGGCGTCGAGCGCCGTGACGTCGTCCGGGCTCGCGCCCTTCTGCGGCCCGTACACCGCTGCGGCGCCGTGCGGGCCGAGCAGCGGGTTGTCGACGTCGCAGGCGACGACGATCCGGGTACGCGCCACGGCCGGGTGCAGGCCGGAGAGGTCGACGCGGTCGAGGTCCGCCAGTGCTCCGCCGCCACGGGGCAGCGGGTTCCCGGCGGCGTCGAGCAACCGCACGCCCAATGCCTCCACCATCCCCGCGCCGCCGTCGGTGCTCGCGCTGCCGCCGATGCCGAGCACGACGCTCCGGCAGCCCCGGTCCAGCGCGGCGCGGATGACCTCCCCCGTGCCGTAGGAGGTCGCGGTGCGTGGCGCGAGCCGGTCCGGGGGCAGCAGCCGCAGGCCGGAGACGTCGGCCAGCTCGACCACCGCGACCCCGTCGCGCACGGCGTAGGCGGTGTCGACCGGCGCCCCGGTCGGACCGGTCGCGCGCACCGGGATCCGCTCGTATCCCGCAGCCAGCGCGGCGTCGACGGTGCCGTCGCCGCCGTCCGCGACCGGGACCCGCACGACGTCGACCCCGGGGGTCACGGCGGCGATCCCGGCCGCGACCCGGTCGGCCACCTCTCGCGCGGTGAGCGACCCCTTGAACTTGTCGGGTGCGACGACGACGTGCACGGTTCCTCTTCTCTATCTAGTCGAGCAGCGCGACGGCCGTCGGGGCGTGCTCGTCGCGCGTCGCGAGCTCCTCGAACTCCACCACGTTGTCCAGCTCGGTGCCCATGGAGATGTTCGTGACCCGCTCGAGGAGCACCTCGACGATCACCGGCACCCGGAACTCCGCCATCAACTTGCGTGCCTGCTCGAACGCCGACGGCAGGTCGTCGGGCCGCTCGACGCGGATCGCCTTGCACCCCAGCCCCTCCGCCACCTTGACGTGGTCGACGCCGTAGGCGCCCAGCTCGGGGGTGTTCACGTTGTCGAACGAGAGCTGGACGCAGTAGTCCATCTCGAACCCGCGCTGGGACTGGCGGATCAGCCCGAGGTAGGAGTTGTTCACGACAACGTGGACGTAGGGCAGGTGGAACTGCGCCCCCACCGCCAGCTCCTCGAGCATGAACTGGAAGTCGTAGTCGCCCGACAGCGCGACGACGGTGGCGTCGGGGTCGGCCACGCACACACCCAGCGCCGCCGGCAGCGTCCAGCCGAGCGGGCCTGCCTGTCCGGCGTTGATCCAGTGCCGTGGCCGGTAGACGTGCAGGAACTGCCCGCCGGCGATCTGTGACAGCCCGATCGTGCTCACGTAGCGGGTGTCGCGGCCGAACGCGCGGTTCATCTCCTCGTACACGCGCTGCGGCTTGACCGGGACATCGTCGAAGTGGGTGCGGCGCAGCATCGTCTGCTTGCGCTTGACGCACTCGTCGACCCAGGCACGACGGTCCCGCAACTGCTCGCGGCGCTCCTTCGCGACCTCGACGAACAAGGCCAGCGCGGCGCGGGCGTCGGAGACGATCCCGAAGTCCGGGGCGAACACGCGCCCGATCTGGGTCGGCTCGATGTCGACGTGGACGAAGGTTCGGCCGCGGCGGTAGGTGTCGAGACCGCCGGTGTGCCGGTTCGCCCATCGGTTGCCGATCCCGAGCACGAAGTCCGACGCGAGCATCGTCGCGTTGCCGTACTGGTGAGCGGTCTGCAGCCCGGCCATGCCTGCCATCAGCCGGTGGTCGTCCGGGATGGCACCCCAACCCATGAGGGTAGGGATCACCGGGACGTCCAGGATCTCGGCCAGCTCCACCAGCAGCTCGGACGCGTCGGCGTTGATGATCCCGCCGCCTGCGACGATCACCGGGGCCACCGACTCCTGCAGCATGTCGAGCGCCTTCTCCACCTGCGCCCGGGTCGCGGCCGGCTGGTAGACCGCCAGCGGGGTGTAGGTGTCTGGGTCGAACTCGATCTCGGTCAGCTGGACGTCGAACGGCAGGTCGATGAGCACGGGTCCGGGGCGCCCGGAGCGCATGAGGTGGAAGGCCTTCGCGAACACGCCCGGAACCTGCGCCGCTTCCAGGACCGTGACGGCCATCTTGGTCAGCGGTGCGGCGATCGACGCGATGTCGACGGCCTGGAAGTCCTCCTTGTGCAGCCGGGCGACGGGCGCCTGGCCGGTGACGCACAGGATCGGGATGGAGTCGGCCGACGCCGAGTACAGACCCGTGACCATGTCCGTGCCCGCGGGGCCGGACGTGCCGAGGCAGACGCCGATGTTGCCGGCGCGGGCGCGGGTGTAGCCCTCGGCCATGTGCGAGGCACCCTCCACGTGCCGGGCGAGCACGTGCTCGATCGTTCCGGTCCGGCGCATCGCCGCGTAGAGCGGGTTGATCGCGGCGCCGGGCACGCCGAAGGCGTGTGCGACCCCTTCCTTCTGCATGATCGCGACCGCGGCGTCCGCGGCGGTCATTCGAGCCATCGTCGGCTCCTCCTTCACCGGGTCTCTAGGAACGGCCGGACAGCTCGGTGACGAGCTTGAGCAGGCCGGAGTGGTCGAGGCCGCCGTCGCCGCGCGCGACCAGGGCGGCGACGAGCTGGGCGACGGTCGAGCCGAGCGGGATGACGACCCCGGCCTCGCGGGCGGCCGACGTGACGATGCCGAGGTCCTTGTGGTGCAGGGCGAGCCGGAAGCCCGGCCTGAACTCGCGGGCGAGCATGTTCGGGCCCTTGCGGTTCAGCACGGTGCTGCCCGCCAGGCCGCCGCCGAGCACCTCGAGCGCGGCCGTCGTGTCGACGCCGTAGGCCTCGAGGAACACGACCGCCTCGGCGAGGACCTCGATGTTGGCGGCGACGATGAGCTGGTTCGCGGCCTTGACGGTCTGGCCCGACCCCGCAGGCCCGACGTGCACGATCGTCGCGCCGACGGCCTCCAGTACCGGCTTCGCGGCCTCGAAGTCGGCGGGCTCACCGCCGACCATGATCGACAGGCTGGCCTCGATCGCCCCGGCCTCGCCACCACTGACCGGGGCGTCCAGCACCCGCACCCCGGCGGCGCGGCCGGCCTCTGCGACGCGGACCGCGACGTCCGGGCGGATGGTGCTCATGTCGACGTAGAGCGCACCGGCCTTCGCGGCGGCGAACAGGCCGTCCTCACCGCCGGTCACGGCCTCGACGTCCGGGGAGTCCGGCACCATCGTGATGATCACGTCCGCGTTCCGGACGGCCTCGGCGACGCTCTCGGCACCGCGCCCACCGGCGTCGACCAACGTGGCGACCTTCTCCGGGCTGCGGTTGTAGCCGACCACCTCGAAGCCGGCCTTGACCAGGTTGGCGGCCATCGGGCCGCCCATGATGCCCAGGCCGATGAAGGCGACGGTCGTCATGTGAGGAGCACCTTTCCTTGAGGTCGGGGTCAACGGGACGCGCGGCGTGCGCGGGGCAGCCAGTCGAAGGCGTCGGCGCTGGCGGCGGTGGGCTTGTACTCGAGTCCGACCCAGCCGTCGTAGCCGGTGGCGGCGATGCGCTGCAGGTAGTGGTCGATGTCGAGCTTCCCGGTGCCGGGTTCGTTGCGACCCGGTGCGTCGGCGATCTGGACGTGCCCGATCCGGCCGGCCGAGGCGTCGATCGCGGCGTCGACGTCGTCGCCGTTCACCGCCAGGTGGTAGACGTCCAGCAGTAGGCCGATGTTCTCCTCGCCGGCCCGATCGATCGCCGCCAGCGCGTCCGCCGCGGTGAGCAGCGGGTAGCGGGGCGCGCCGCTGACCGGCTCGACGAGCACGATTCCACCGATGCGCCGCGCCGCCCCCGCCGCGAGCGCGAGGTTCTCCGCGGCCAGCGCGGCCTGCTCCTCGAGCGTGGAGTCGTCGGTCCGGTTGCCGTAGAGCGCGTTGAACGCCCGGCAGCCCAGCCGCTCGCCGATGCCGACCGTGACGTCGATGTTGTCCCGGAACTCGGCGCTCCGGGCCGGCCAGGAGACCAGCCCACGGTCACCGCCCGCCATGTCGCCTGCGAAGAAGTTGAGGCCCACCAGCTGAACGCCGGCCTCGGTCACCGCCGAGGCGAACCGGTCGATCTCGGCGTCCGAGGGCACCGCGACGGCCCAGGGCCACCAGAACTCGACCGCGTCGAAGCCCGCCTGCTTCGCAGCTGCCGGCCGCTCGAGCAGGGGCAGCTCGGTGAACAGGATCGACAGGTTGACCTCGAACCGCATCTCAACTCCTTCTTCCGCGATACGGAAAACAACTTTCGCTTGATGAATACTGTAGGGCGGCCGCCGCACCCCGTCAACCGTGTCCCCGACCCGCCGCCGCCTCCTCGGTATGCTGCTTCCGCTAGGCGAAAGTTCTGGAGCACCGGAGGGTCGATGGCCGAGGCAGCCAAGAACGGCGGCGTGCAGTCCGTCGGCCGCGTGCTGGACCTGCTCGAGATCGTCGGCGACACCGGGGGCGAGATCGGGCTGAGCGAGCTGGCCGCGCGGTCCGGCCTGCCACTGCCCTCGATCCACCGGCTCGTCCGGACCCTGGTCCAGCGCGGCTACATGCGCCAGCTGCCGAACCGCCGGTACGCGCTCGGCGCCCGGCTCGTCCCGCTCGGCCAGGTCGCGGGCACGATGCTCGGCGCGTGGGCGCAACCGGTGCTCACCGAGCTGGTCGACGCCCTGGGCGAGTCGGCGAACCTCGCCGTCCTCGACCACGATGCGGTGATGTACATCGGCCAGGTGCCCTCCCGGCACACGATGCGGATGTTCACCGAGCCCGGGCGCCGGGTCCCCGCGCACTGCACGGGCGTGGGCAAGGCGCTGCTCTCGCAGCTCCCGGACGAGGCGGTGCGCGAGCTCCTCGCCCGCACCGGGATGCCGGCCGCGACGCCGAACACGATCACCGACCCCGAGACGATGCTGGCCGCGCTGGCCAAGATCCGCCGCGAGGGCCACGCCATGGACGAGGGTGAGCAGGAGATCGGTGTGCGCTGCGTCGCCGTCCCGGTGGCGGGGGCACTCGGCACGCTCGGCATCTCGGTGTCGGGACCGGCCCCGCGGATGACCCCGGAGCTGATCGAGCGCGCCGTCCCCCTGCTCCGGGCCGCAGGCGAGCGGCTGTCGGCGGAGATCGGCGAGCGCTCCACGGCCT
>JAEUJO010000195.1 GCA_016794615.1 Pseudonocardia sp.
TCCCGGCGAGCCCACAGCGCGGTCGACCCGATGCCCACCAGCGCGGCGATCCCCGGCGCGAGGGCCACCGTGTAGTACGGGTGCATCGTCCCGCTCATGAAGCTGAAGACCGACCCGGTCACCAGCGTCCAGCCGCCCCACAGCAGCGCCGCTGCACGCAGGCGGTCCCCCCGTGGCGGCCGGCGCCTGGCGATGACGACCAGCGCGACCAGCGCGACCAGCGCGGCGGGCAGCAGCCAGGAGATCTCGAGGCCCAGCTCGTCGGTGAACAGCCGCAGGATGCCGGCCTCGCCGCCGAACCCGGCGTTGCCGCCCCCGAAGCCACCCCCGCCGTTGCCGCTCCCGCCGAGGATGCGGCCCAGACCGTTGTAGCCCAGCGCCAGCTCCAGCAGCGAGTTCGTCGTCGAGCCGCCGATGTAGGGCCGCGAGTCGGCAGGCCACAGCTCGACCAGGGCGATGAACCAGCCTGCCGAGACGATCATCGTGCCGAGCGCGGCGAGCAACTGCACCAGGCGCGTGCGCAGCCGCGGCGGACCGGCGACCAGGTAGGCCAGCCCGAACGCCGGCACGACCAGCAGGGCCTGGCCCATCTTCGTGAGGAATCCGAAGCCGACGGCCGCACCGGCGGCGACCAGCCACCAGGTCGAGGCGCGGACGGTGGCGGCGTCGATCGCCCGCACCGTCGCGTACGCCCCGGTGACGAGCAGCAGGACCAGCAGCGCGTCGGGGTTGTCGAAGCGGAACATCAGGACGGCGGCGGGCGTCAGCGCCAGCGCGGCGCCGGCCAGGAGGCCCGCGCCGGGCCCGGCCCAGCGGCGGACGGCCGCGTGCAGCAGGGCGACGGACCCGACGCCCATCAGCGCCTGCGGCACCAGCAGGCTCCACGAGTTGAAGCCGAAGATCCGCGCGCTGAGCGTCATCACCCACAGTGACGCCGGGGGCTTGTCGACGGTGATCGCGTTGCCGGAGTCCAGCGAGCCGAACAACCAGGCCTTCCAGGACTGCGTGCCGGCCTGCACCGCCGCGGCGTAGAAGTCGTTCGCGTAAGCCGACGCCGACAGGTCCCACAGGTAGAGTACCGCTGTCCCGACCAGCAGCGTCAGCAGCGCCGGGCGCTCCCAGCGGGAGCGCGTGGGGGACGGGCCGGACCGGTGGGGCCAGGTCGCGGCGGAGCCGGGCGGTCTGGGCAAGGTCGAGGTGTGCACGGGGTTCTCCCAACTCGGTTCCTGACCAGGTTGGGCTGCGCCGCTGTCTCGTTCCTGTGCCAATCCTGTGCGGCCCCTGTGGCCGAAAAACGCGAGAGCCGGGCACCGCGAGGGGTGCCCGGCTCTCGTGTGTCAGGCGTGGTCAGAGAGTTCGACGACCACGCACGCCACGCCGTGCGTACAGGTTCGCCACGATGACCACACCGATCGCCGCGACGATGACCTGCACCAGCAGTTCCAGCCAGTCGATGCCCGGCGTCGAGGTCGAAATGCCGAGAGCACCTGCGAGCCAGGTGCCGATGAATGCGGCCACGATACCCACAACAATCGTCAGCCAGATCGGGATCGGCTGCCGACCCGGAACGACCAGGCGGCCCAACGCGCCGATGATCGCACCGATGATGATCGCCGTGATGATGCCCGTGATGGTCATCGTTCCTCCGTCTGCTCCTCCAGGGGCCTGCTCACCGCCCGTGTGACCGAGGGGTGCCCGATCGGAGCGCGAACCACTCATATCCGAAGGTGCGACGTCACTGATCGTGACCTGATCGCGCGTGGCCGTGGCCGGCCTCGCGCTCCGGCGCCAGGCCGTCAGCCGTTCGTGGACCGGCGCCGCCTACGTGAGCCGTCCCGCCTCCACGACGTGGGTGAGGAAGCGTCGGGTCCGCTCGTGCAGCGGGTCGCCGAGCACCTGCGCCGGTGGCCCGGACTCCAGCACCCGACCGTCGTCGAGGAAGCAGACGGTGTCGGCGACCTGCTTCGCGAACCCCATCTCGTGCGTGGCCATGAGGATCGTCATCCCGCTCGCGGCGAGCTCCCGGACGATCGCGAGCACCTCCCCGACGAGCTCCGGGTCGAGCGCCGAGGTGATCTCGTCGAGCAGCAGCAGCCGGGGCCGCACCGCCAGCGCACGAGCGATCGCCACGCGCTGCTGCTGCCCGCCGGACAGCCGGTCCGGGTGGGCTCCGGCGAACGCCTCGAGCCCGACCCGGCCCAGCAGCTCACGGGCCCGCTCCTCGGCCTCCTCGGTGCCGACGCCATGCACCACGCGCGGCGCGAGCGTGACGTTCTGCAGCACGGTCATGTGCGGGAAGAGATTGAACGCCTGGAAGACGATGCCCATCCGGCGCTGCGCGGCCGCGACGTCCGCCCGCGGGTCGGAGACGTCGACGCCGTCGAGCAGCACCTGCCCGTCGTCGATCTCCTCGAGCAGGTCGACGCAGCGCAGCAGGGTCGACTTGCCCGACCCTGACGAGCCGATCAGCGTCACGACCCGGTGCTCCTCGACGGTCAGGTCGACGCCGCGCAGGACGGGCGTGGGACCGTAGTTCTTGACCAGGCCCCGCACCTGCAGGACAGGGGTGTTCATGACAGGCCCTGCCGCTGCGCGGTCCGGGTCGCCATGGTGTCCGCGATCCGGCCGGTCGGCACCGCGAGCAGGATGAACAGCACCGCAGCCACCACGTACGGCGTGAAGTTGAACGTGCGGGCCGACGCGATCTGCGCGGCCCGAATCGCATCGACCGCGCCGAGCACCGAGATCAGCCCGACGTCCTTCTGCAACGCGACGAAGTCGTTGAGCAGCGGCGGCAGCACGCGCCGGACGGCCTGGGGGAGGATCACCAGCCGCATCGACTGACGGTGGGTGAGCCCGAGCGAACGCGCCGCCGCGCGCTGCGAGGGATGGATCGACTCGATCCCGGCCCGGAAGACCTCGGCGAGGTAGGCGGAGTAGACGAGGACCAGGGTGATCGTGCCGAGCACCGCGGCGCTGGTGGGGACGCCCTGCAGCCGCAGCGCGGGCACCCCGAAACCGATCAGGTAGAGCGCGATCAGGAGCGGGACGCCGCGGAACAGGTCGACGTACCCGGTCGCGAGAGCGCGCAGCGGGAAGAACACCGGGCCGCGCAGGGTGCGCAGCACCGCGATCAGCAGGCCCAGCGCGAGCACGCCGATCTCGGTGACGACCAGCACCCGGATGTTGAGCCACAGCCCGTCGAGGATCGAGGGAAGCGAGGACCAGGCGATCGCGGGGTCGAGGAACGTCGCCCGGACGCGCGGCCAGCCGGGCGTGCTGGTGACGCAGACGGCCACGACGGCCGCGAAGACGACCGTCGAGACGAGTGCGACGAGCGTGGAGCGGCGGGCGCGCGAGCGCCGGTACGCGAGCCGCTCGCGGGCCAGCGGGCTGAGGTCGGGCACGGGCTCCGCCCGCGGTGTCACGTCAGCTCGGGGGCGCTGCCCGCCACCGTCAGCCACTGCTTCTCCAGCGCCGTCAACGTCCCCGCCGAACGCAGCGCGTTCACCGCCTCCGACACGCACGACGTCAGCGGGCTGCCCTTGTCCAGCACCGCGCCGAACTGCTCGGGCGTGCCCGTACCGGCCGGCAGCTGACCGACGATCTTGGCGTTCTGGAGCTCGGACGAGGTGATGAAGAAGGCGGTCGGGAGGTCGACGACGATCGCGTCCACCTGCCCGTTCGACAGCGCCAGCTTCGCGTCGTCATTCGTGTTGAACACCGACGCGGGGGTGGTCGGTTTGATCACGGCATTGATCGCGTCGTAGCTGGTGGTGCCGACCTGCGCGCCCAGCCGGGCGCCCGCGAGGCCGTCGAGGCTCGTGCTGCCGGCGAACTGGTTGTCGGAGAGCGCGACCACGGCCTGCTTGACGTCGTAGTAGGGCGCCGAGAAGTCGACGGCCTGCTTGCGCTCCTCGGTGATCGAGAACTCGGTGAGGTTGAGGTCGAACGGCTTCGGGCCGGGCTGGATCGCGGCGTTGAACGGCACGCGGGTCCAGGCGACCTTGTCCTTCGGGTAACCGAGCTGATCGGCGATCGCGTAGGCGACCGCGCTCTCGAAGCCCTGCCCGTTCTCGGGTGCGTCGTCGACGTACCAGGGCTGGTAGACGGGCTGATCGGTGCCGACGGTGAGCGTGCCCGCGGCGACGGTCGGCAGGGCGCCCTTCACACACGCCTGCCCCGCGGTGGTCGCCGGCGCCGACGGGCCGGTCGTGCTCGGCGCTCCGGCGGGCGCGCAGGCCGCCGCGAGGAAGGTGGTGGCGAGGATCAGCCCGGCTCGGCTCAGGATCGTCACGCGGGGATTGTGCAGTGTGCGCACCTCCGTTGTGGGCAACGATGGGATGAAGATCGCGCCCTCAGCCCTGCTGTGCCGCGAACCACCGGATCCAGCGCCGTTGCCCGGGTGTCTCCACGGCGTGCCGCCGGTAGTTGCGGCGGGTCCAGGCGACGACCTCGTCGACCGGGCAACCGGCAAGGACACCCATGCAGGCGATGACCGTGCCGGTCCGGCCGGTGCCGCCCCCGCAGGCGACCTCGACGCGGCACCCGGCCCGCGCCTGCTCGTAGGCGTGGACGACGGCGGCAGCCGCACCATCCGCGTCGCGCGGGGTGCGGAAGTCGGGCCAGTCGATCCACTCGGCGGACCACTCCGGCCTCCACGCTCCGGGTTTCCCGAGGTACAGCCCGAACTCGGGCAGCGGGCCCGGAGGCAGCGGGGCGCGCCGCCCGCGCCCGCGCACGGCCGTGCCGTCGGGCAGCATGATCGAGCCGACGAGTCCGGTCACGACGTCAGCCTGCCCCACCACATCCCGACACCGCGCCGCCAGCCGCCACGTTCGGCAGGCCGAGAGCCGCCGCCAGCCGGTGAGCCGTTCCCGCAGGACGAGGACGCCGTCGCCGTCGAGCTCGGCGAGTGCCGCGGCCCGGCTCGCGGTGCGTCACCGTGGTCGGGGCGTGGCGAGAGCCGTGGGGTTGGGCTGTCGCACGTCGTCCGAGCTGTCGCACCGCGTCCGGCAGGTGCGGCGGCCCGGCTCGCGGTGCGACCCCACGTCCGGTGTGTGACGGCGCTGCGCGGGGTGCGGCGGTCACCGTCCACCCGGAACACAGGCTCGGCGTACTCCACTGCTCCGGGCCTGTCCACCGAACCGACCGGAGAGGATTCAGCTGAGGAAACCGGTGATCCGTTCACCCCAACTGCGTAGCTCGTCGGGTGTTCGCGCGATGGCCGACACGGAGCCCGGAATCAGGTGGTGCAGCCGTTCTGCCGTCGCGACGGGGTGCCCCGGGTCGCCGTCCCACGCCAGGATGAGCGTCGGCCGTCGGATGGCGGCGATCGCCTCGGGTGCGGGCAGATCCGACGCCGCGGCGCCGCGCAGGACCGTGGGCAGCAGCGCCTCGTCGACGTCGACCGGCCCCTCGGGCGCCTCGGCGAGCACCGCCGGCCGGGGCTGCGCCCGCCTGCCCCGCAGGAACATCTCCTTCCCGTTGCGCTCGACGAACAGCGCACCGGCGCGATAGACGCCGGCCTGCCCGGCGCGGGCGGCCCATGCGGTCGGTGGGCAGGTGAGCACGAGCCGGTCGAAACGGTCCGGAGCGAGGGTCACCGCGTGCAGCAGGGTCGCCGTCCCCATCGACGACCCGACGCCGCTGACCGCATCGTCGACGCCCAGCACGTCCAGGAGGCCGAGCAGATCGCGGGCGAGGTCGGGCCACGCGTACTCGCTCTCGGCCTTCTCCCCACCGGACCGGCCGTGGCCGCGCGCGTCGTAGCGGACCACCCGCCGCCCGGCCCGGATCAGCGGGCCGGGATCGAACGCTCCCGTCGCGACGTCGGCGGCGCGGCTACCGGTGAGGCCGTGGAGGCGGACGACGAGCGGCCCGGAGCCCTCGTCGTCGTAGGCGATCCGCGCACCACGCACCACAGCGTCCATGAGATCCATTCTCCGGACGTGGAGAGTCGGCGCGAAGCTGAGCAGATCGGTGTGACCGGATCGCCGTACGCGAGGTGCGGCGATCGCGGGGACCTCCTGGAGCCGCTAGCGCTGGACACCACGCCGGGAGTAGAGGTTGGCGGCGAGGACGACACCGCCCGCGGCGAGGACGATCTGGATGATCAGTTCGATCCAGTCGAAGCCGCGGGTGTCGGCGACGTGCAGGAGGCGGGCGATGAACGTACCGATGAGCGCGGCGACGATGCCGATGACGATGGTCAGCCAGATCGGGATGTTCTGCTTGCCGGGCACGACGAGACGCCCCAGCGCACCGATGATGAGGCCAACCACGATGGCGCTGATGATGCCGGTGACGGTCATGTTGTGCTCCCAGGGATCGTCATGCGAGGCCGGACCTGCACGATGACACGCCGGGACGACATGACGATCAATCGGACGTCACAGCTCCCCAACGGCTCCGTAACTCTTGGTGATCGTAAGGCACGTATACACGCACGTGGGCGACGCGCTCGCGCGTCAGCCGATCTGCTCGAACAGGGACACGATGATCCCTTCCGGCCCACGGACGTACGCCATCCGCACGCTGTTCTCGTACTCGCCGATGCCGCCGACGAGCCCGTACCCGTCCTTCGCCAACTCGTCGACGACCGCCGTGAGGTCGCCGACCTCGAACGACACGTTGCGCAGGCCGAGCTCGTTGGCCATCGCAGTGGGTGATCCGGGCACGTGGTCGGGGGTGACGAAGCTCGCGAGTTCCAGCCGGGACCCACCGCCGGGCGGTCGCAGCATCGCGATCTCACAGCGCGCGCCCGGGATACCGCAGACGGTCTCCACGAACTCGCCCTCCACGGATCCGGTGCCCTCGACCTCGAGACCGAGCCCGACGAAGAACGCCGTGGCCGAGGCGAGGTCCGCGACGGTGATGCCGATGTGGTCGAAGCGTCGTACATGTGCCATGGGATCCGCTCCTCCAATGGTCGTCGTGCCGATTCGATACCGGGGCGGAGCCGGGCCGGGATCTTGACAGTGCATCTGCGA
>JAEUJO010000259.1 GCA_016794615.1 Pseudonocardia sp.
GCCCGAAGCTGATCAGCTGCCGTCCCAGCGTATCGGCACGGATCCAGGTTCCGCGGACGGCAGATGAGTTTCGCCTCGCCGCGTCGTCTGCACGGGGGAACGTCCCCTTCGGCGCCGCCGGAGGCGAGATGAGCAGACGAGCAGATGAGCGGACGAGGAGCGTGCACACCGTGCCCGAGGACAACGTGAGCGCCACCCTGACCGTCGCCGTGCCCGTCGCGAGGGTGTTCGCGGTGCTGGCGGACCCCGCGACGCATCCTGCGATCGACGGCACCGGCTGGGTTCAGGAGGCCGTCGACCGGGCGCCGCTGACGGAGGCGGGGCAGGTCTTCCGGATGGACATGTATCACCCCAACCATCCGAACGGTGGCTACCAGGTGGCCAACAAGGTCCATGTGCTCGACCCGCCGCGCACCGTCGGCTGGCTGACGGGGCAGGAGAAGGACGACGGTCAGCTGGAGTTCGGCGGCTGGATCTGGCGTTACGACCTGGCACCGCTCGGCCCGTCCGAGACCGCGGTCACGCTCACCTACGACTGGTCGGCGGTGCCGCAGTCCATCCGGGAGCACATCCCGTTCCCACCGTTCGGCCCCGAGCACCTCACCAACTCGCTGCGCCACCTGGCCGAGCTCGCCGCCTCGGCGGCTCGCGCCTGACACCCGTCCGACGAACTCACAGCGTGCTCTCACCTGAGCGGAGGACACTCGGCGACGAGCGGAAGGAAACATGCGGTGATCGCAGACGTGCTCGGGCTCGTCCTCGTCCTGTTCCAACTCGTCCTGGTGGCCCGCCTGATCGTGGACTGGGTCGGCGTGCTGTCGCCGACGACCGGCGGCGACAGGCCTCTCTCAAGCCCGCCGGATCACCCACGGCATCACCGAACCCGTGATCGCCCCGGCTCGACGGGTGCTCAAGCCCGTTCGAGTCGGTTCCGTCAGCATCGATCCGGCGTTCGCCGCGGTGTTCCTGGCAGTGATCATTCTTCGGGCCGTCGTGGTGCCCTACATCCCGTTCTGACCCGGTCAGTCCGCGTCCGGCTCCCACCGGACGATCACGATCTCTCCGTTGCCCGGATGCAGCCGTCGGCCGGTCACCTCGCCGGCCCGGATCCGCAGCACGTGCGGGCGGGCCCCACGAGCCCAGAGGCGCACCGAGTCCCCCAGGCCCGCGGCCTCGGCCGTCGACCCGAGATCCTCGGCAGTACCGACGACCAGGACGCTCCACCCAGCCTGCACCCCTGGTTCGAGGCGGTCGGCCTCGAAGGTCATCTGCAGGTTGGCCCGGGCCGCGGCGAGAATCGCTCCCGCCTTGGTCCGGACGATCACGTCCTCGCCCACCAGGGTGTAGTTGACCGGCCGGACGTGCACCTGCCCGTCGACGGTGGCCCAGGCCAGCCGGCCGACCTGATGGGTACCCAGCAGCTCGAGACACGTCGATCGATCGAGGACCTCGAAGCCGTCGTCGTTGGCAGTCATGGTGTCCGTCCGTGCGCGTGGCCCGCATCATCCTCCCGCGGCTGAACCACGCGTAGGGGCATCCGACCCGAACCGCTGGGTCACATCATCGGGAGGAAGATCGACGTTCCGGTGACATGAGCTGCACCGGTGCAGCTCATGTCACCCGACTCGCGATCAACGCGGTGATCGCTCGCGCTGCCGCACCCGCCCTTGCCGTCGTAGGTCCACCTGGCCGGGCGCGGCACGCGCGTACTGTCGCGCCGTGATCGCACCTGCCGCCCGCCCGCTCGCGCTGATCACCGGCGCCTCCCGCGGCATCGGCGCCGCCGTCGCCGAGGCCCTGGCACCGACCCATGATCTCCTGCTCGGTGGCCGCGCCGCCGACCCGCTCACGGCCCTCGCCGCCACCCTGCCCGGTGCCCGCGAGTGGCTCGTCGAGCTCACCGATCCGGGCGCCGTCGCCGCAGCCGTCGCCGGCATCGACCGCCTCGACGTGCTCGTCCATTCCGCCGGCATCGGCCCCCTCGGTTCCATCGCCGACAGCCCGGCCGACCAGTGGCGGCGGACATTCGAGGTCAACGTCGTCGCCGTCGCCGAGCTCACCCGCGTGCTGCTCCCCGCGCTGCGCGCCGCCCACGGCCAGGTCGTCTGCATCAACTCCGGAGCCGGACTGACCGCCCGCCCGGGGTGGGGCTCCTACGCTGCGAGCAAGTTCGCACTCCGCGCCTTCGCCGACGCTCTGCGCGCCGAGGAGGCCGTGCACGGAATCCGCGTCACGTCCGTCTACCCCGGGCGCACCGACACCGACATGCAGCGCGCGGTCGTCGCCCACGAGGGTGGGGACTACGACGCCGGCAGGTTCCTGCGCCCCGAGTCCGTGGCCCGGGCCGTGCTCCTCGCCGTCACCGCACCACCGGACGCGGACGTCACCGAGCTGTCGATCCGCCCCGCCCCGCGGTGACCGCCCCTCTGCGGGCGGCACCCAGCGACGGTGAACTCCCGCACGTCGCCGCGACGAGCGGGAACCTGCCGTTAACATGGACGGCGAGATCGCTGTGCCCCCGGGGTGGTGCCGTCCGTTCCGCACCCATCCTCGACCCGGCTGACGACACAGCACGTTCACCCGGAAGGTGAGAGATGCGCCCGCGCGCTGCACGCTGCCCTCGTTGTGCCCGAACCGCGCCGATCCCGGCCGGTGCCCGGTGACACTTGCACTCACCCGCACCCCCGCGCTCTACCCCGCCGCCCCTGAACCTGCCCGCCGCACCCTGCTCGACGTGCTCGCGGAGACCGCCGCGAGGCATCCGGACGAGGCCGCGGTGGACGCCGGCGGCACGGTGCTCACCTACCGCGGGCTGGCCGACGAGATCGACGCCGTCCGGCGGCGGCTCGCCGGTGCCGGGATCGGGGTCGGCGACCGCGTCGGCGTCCGGATCTCCTCCGGCACCGCCGAGCTGTACGTCGCGATCCTCGCCGTCCTCGCCGCGGGCGCCGCGTACGTTCCCGTCGACGCCGACGACCCGGCCGATCGGGCCGATCTCGTGTTCGGTGAGGCCGGGGTGTGCGCGGTGCTCGGCGACGGCGGATCCATGACGAACCACCGCGCACCGATCGGCACGGCGGGCACACCCGGGCCCGGTGACGACGCGTGGATCATCTTCACGTCCGGCTCGACGGGTACGCCGAAGGGGGTCGCGGTCAGCCACGGCTCCGCCGCGGCGTTCGTCGACGCCGAGGCCCGCCTGTTCCTCGCCGACGAGCCGATCGGGCCCGGCGACCGCGTGCTGGCGGGGCTGTCGGTCGCGTTCGACGCCTCGTGCGAGGAGATGTGGCTGGCCTGGCGGCACGGTGCCTGCCTGGTCCCGGCGCCCCGTGCGCTGGTGCGCACCGGTGTCGACCTCGGGCCGTGGCTGGAGGCGCAGCGCATCACGGTCGTCTCCACCGTCCCGACGCTCGCCGCGTTGTGGCCACCGGACGCGCTGGAGGAGGTGCGCCTGCTGATCCTCGGCGGCGAGGCATGCCCTCCCGAGCTCGCCGAGCGGCTCGCCGTCGAGGGTCGCGAGGTCTGGAACACCTACGGGCCGACCGAGGCCACCGTCGTCGCCTGCGCTGCGCAGCTGACCGGCGAGGGGCCGGTGCGGATCGGCATGCCGCTCGACGGCTGGGCGCTCGCCGTCGTCGACGGCTCCGGCGAACCGGTCGCGATGGGTGAGAGCGGCGAGCTGGTGATCAGCGGGGTCGGCCTCGCCCGGTATCTCGACCCGGATCGGGACGCCGCGCGGTTCGCGCCGCTCCCCTCGCTCGGCTGGGACCGCGCCTACCGCAGCGGCGACGTCGTCCGCGCCGACGAGGCCGGGCTGCTGTTCCTCGGGCGCGCCGACGAGCAGGTCAAGCTCGGCGGGCGGCGCATCGAGCTCGGCGAGGTCGACGCCGCGCTGCTGGCGCTGCCCGGTGTCCGCGGCGCGGCGGCGGCCGTGCGCCGCACCCGGGCCGGCAACCAGGTGCTGGTGGGTTACGTGGTGTCCGAGGGCGAGCTGGACACCGACACCGCGGCGCTCACCCTCCGTGAGCGACTCCCCGCCGCGCTCGTGCCGCTGCTCGCCGTCGTCGACGACCTGCCGACCCGGACGTCGGGCAAGGTCGACCGGGACGCGCTGCCGTGGCCGCTCCCCGCGGCGAGCACTGTCGACCCCGTCGCGGCGGGGCTGCTGACCCCGACCGAGGGCTGGCTGGCCGAGAGCTGGGCGGAGATCCTCGGCGTGGCGGTGTCCGGCCCGAAGGCCGACTTCTTCACCCACGGCGGCGGCAGCCTGACCGCCGCGCAGCTGGTGGCGCGGATCCGCACCCGGCACCCGCAGGTGGCCGTCAACGACGTCTACCTGCACCCGACGCTCGGGGCGCTCGCCACCTGGCTGGACGCGCTGGGCGCGACCGAAACCGTGCGTCGTGACGTGGTGCCGACGCCGCGCCGCGCCGCGCTCGCGCAGGCCCTGCTCATGGCCCCGATGCTGGCGCTGGTCGGCCTGCGCTGGTGCAGCGTCGCCGCGGCGATCTCGACGGTCGCCGCCGTCGCCGTTCCCTGGATGCCGACGGTGCCGTGGTGGTCGCTCGTCCTGGCCTGGCTGGTGTTGTTCAGCCCGGCCGGGCGGATCGGGATCGCCGCGGGCGGCGCGCGGCTGCTGCTGCGCGGCGTGCGGCCGGGCACCTACCCGCGTGGCGGCTCGGTGCACGTGCGGCTGTGGGCGGCCACCCGGCTCGCCGAGCTGTCCGGTGCGACGGGCGTCTCGGGCGCGTCGTGGACCACCCGCTATGCCCGCGCGCTCGGCGCGAAGATCGGCAACGACGTCGACCTGCACTCCGCACCGCCCGTGACGGGCCTGCTCAAGATCGGGCGCGGCGCGGCCGTGGCGCCGGAGGTGGACCTCGGCGGCTACTGGGTCGACGGTGACGTCGTGCGCGTCGGCAAGATCCGGATCGGCGCCGGGGCCACGATCGGCTCGCGCAGCACGCTGCTGCCGGGCGCGCGGATCGGCAAGGGATCCGAGATCGCGGCCGGGTCCACGGTCCGCGGCGCGGTCCCCGCCGGTCAGCGCTGGGCGGGTTCGCCCGCGGGGCGAGCAGGCAAGTCCGGCGTGCTCTGGCCGTCGACCCGCCCGCCGCGCTCGCGCGCCTGGGAGCTCGCCTACGCCGTCACGTCGATGGTCCTCGGGCTGCTGCCCGCGGTGGCGGCGCTGCCCGCGCTGGCGATCGTCGCGGTCGGCGTCGCAGGGACGACGTCCCCTGCGGAGGCGACGCGCGGGGCGCTGCTGATGGTCGCCCCGGCGACGATCGCGTACCTGGTCACGTACGCGGCGCTGGTCGTGGTCGGCGTGCGCCTGCTCGGCATCGGCATGGCCGAGGGCTTCCACCCGGTGCACGGCCGCGCGGGCTGGCAGGTCTGGGCCACGGAGCGGCTGATGGGGATGGCCAGGACGGGCCTGTTCCCGCTGTACTCCAGCCAGTTCACGGCCGCATGGCTGCGCCTGCTCGGCGCCAGGATCGGCCGGGACGTCGAGGCGTCGACGGTGATCGCGCTGCCGAAGATGACCACGGTCGCGGACGGCGCCTTCCTCGCCGACGACACGATGGTCGGCACCTACGAGCTCGCCGGCGGCTGGATGCACGTGGCCCCCTCGCGGGTCGGCAAGCAGGCTTTCCTCGGCAACTCCGGGATGACCGCGCCGGGCCGGTCGGTGCCCGACCGCGGGCTCGTCGGCGTGCTCTCCGCCACCCCGCGCAAGGCGAAGAAGGGCTCCTCGTGGCTCGGCCTGCCGCCGATGCCGCTGCGCCGGGCCGTCGAGCGGGGTGACACCAGCCGCACGTTCCACCCACCGCGGCACCTCAAGATCGCCCGCGGGCTGATCGAGCTGTGCCGGGTCGTGCCGGTGATGTGCTCCGCCGCGCTCGCCGTGCTCGTCGTCGGGCAGCTCGTGGCGATCCACGCCGCCGCCGGGGTCGTGGCGGCCGCCGTGCTCGCGGGTCCGCTGCTGCTCGCCGCGGGTGTCGTCGCCGCCTGCCTGACGACGGTGATGAAATGGCTGCTCGTCGGCCGGTTCGGGCCGGTCGAGCACCCGCTGTGGAGCTCGTTCGTGTGGCGCAACGAGCTGGCCGACACGTTCGTCGAGGTGCTGGCGGTCCCGTGGCTGGTGGAGCATGCCGCCGGCACGCCCGTCCTCACCACGTGGCTGCGGAGCATGGGCGCGAGCATCGGGCGCGGTGTGTGGCTGGAGACGTACTGGCTCCCCGAGTCGGACCTCGTGCGGCTCGGCGACGGGGCGACGGTCAACCGGGGCTGCGTCGTGCAGACCCACCTGTTCCATGATCGGATCATGAGCATGGACGAGGTGCGCATCGACGCGGGCGCGACGCTCGGGCCCAACGGGATCATCCTGCCGGGCGCGGGCATCGGCGCGGGAACGACCGTCGGCCCCGGCTCCCTGGTCACGCGCGGCGACGCCGTCCCTGCGGCGACGCGCTGGCTGGGCAACCCGATCACGACGTGGCGCTGAGCCCCAAGCCGGCGGCAGGTGCGGCCCGCTCGACGGACTCGTACCTGCCCGACCACGGCAACGGCGGATACCGGGTCGAGCACTACGACCTGGACATCGACTACGAGCCGGCGACCAACCGGCTCGCCGGACGGGCGGTGCTCACCGCCGTGGCCCGTGCGCCGCTGAGCCGGTTCAGCCTCGACCTCTCGGCGTTCCGCGTGCCCCGGGTGCTCGTCGACGGTCGCCCGGCGAAGTTCAGGCAGTCACGGTCGCGCCGCGACAGCGGCAAGCTGCACGTCACACCGGCCCGCCCGGTCGCGGGCCGGTTCACCGTCGACGTGCGCTACTCCGGTGTGCCCGCACCGGTCTCCAGCCGATGGGGCGACGTCGGCTGGGAGGAGCTGACCGACGGCGCTCTCGTCGCGAGCCAGCCCGTCGGCGCGCCGTCCTGGTACCCGTGCAACGACCACCCCGCGGACAAGGCGACCTACCGCATCGCGGTGACGACGGCGGCGCCCTACACGGTCGCCGCCACCGGCCTGCGCACGGCGCGACGCCGCGCGGCAGGCACCCGGAAGTGGGTGTACGAGCAGCCGAAACCCACGGCGTCGTACCTGGTCAGCGTGCAGATCGGGCGCTACGAGGAGGTCGTGCTCGCCGCCGGCCCGGTGCCCCAGCTGGCGCTGCTGCCGGCCCGGCTCGCCAAGTTGGCCGCACGCGACCTCGGCCGGCATCCCGCGATCATGAGGACGCTGGAGGGCTACTTCGGGCCCTACCCGTTCGCCGACTACCAGCTCGTCGTCGCCGACGACGAGCTGGAGGACCCGATCGAGGCCCAGGGCATGTCGATCTTCGGGGCGAACCACCTCGACGGGCGGCGCACCCACGAGCGGCTCGTCGTGCACGAGCTGGCGCACCAGTGGTTCGGCAACAGCCTCACGATCGCCGACTGGCGCCACATCTGGCTCAACGAAGGCTTCGCGACGTACGCGGAATGGCTGTGGTCGGAGGCATCCGGCGGCCGCACCGTGGCGGCGCATGCCCGGGAGTGGCACGCGCACGTCGCGGCGCTGCCGGCCGATCTCGTCCTCGCCGACCCGGGGGTGGCGCGGATGTTCGACGAGCGGGTCTACAAGCGTGGCGCGCTCGTGCTGCACGCGCTGCGCGCTCGGATCGGCGACAAGAGCTTCTTCGCGCTGCTGCGGGACTGGGCGGCGCGGCACCGGCACGCGACGGTGAGCACCGCGCAGTTCGTCGAGCTGGCCGCGCGGCACGCCGGCACGGACCTCTCGGGGTTCTTCACCGCGTGGCTGCATCGCCGCGCGCTCCCCGACCTCACCGGCGCGGGGCGGTCGACGAGGTGATCGCGCGGGGCAGCGGGCCGGGGTCCGGCGCCTCGGCGCAGCCCTGGAACACCACGCCCCGTCGTCACGATCTGCACTCGCCCGCCCCACCACACCCGCGGGCCCGCTGCGGACCGGTCGACGCCGCCACCGCGAACGGCACGCACCCAGCGATCACGCCGGCGCACGCACCCAGCGCCATCGGCACACCCATGCCGGTGGCGGCGAGGGCGCCGACCACGACGGCTCCGATCCCGGTGCCCGTGTCGAACGCCGCGTTCCACACCGCGCTGACCGTCGAGGCGCCGTGGCCACGCGCGCGCGCAAAGGCGGCCACCAACGTCAGGTTCTGCGCGGCGCCGTAGGCGACCCCGAACACTGCGGCCCCCGCCAGCAGCAGAACGTCCACCCCACGCCCCAGCCCGAACGCCAGCGCCGCCATACCCACGACCCCCAGGGCAACCGTCCCCGGCAACAGGAGAGTCGTACCGGTCCGGTCCGCGAACCTGCCCACCCGCCACCGTCCCAGCGCGGAGGTGAACGCGAACACCAGAAGTACGAGCGTGGCCAGGTAGCCGTTCGGACGTTCGATGGGCAGATGTGTCGTCACCCCTCCGCCGGCCAAGGTGATCGTCAGCAGGACGACCGACGGCAGCATCGCGGACCGCACCGCGCCGCGCCGGCCCACCTGCTCGTGCGCGACCGGTGGCTGGTGGTCGACACCGATCGTCAGCGCGAACGGGACAGCCAGCACCGGACATGTCGCCAGCACGACGACCGGCCAGAAGGAGACGTTCTGCGCCAGTGCCACGGCCCCGGGCACCACCAGCAGGTTGGGCGCGGCGACCGCCAGGCCGTACAGACCGACGGCCTCACCGTGCCGAGCCGGTGGGGCGAGAACGGCCGTCAACGCCGACCCGACGACCGTCAACACCCCGAATCCGACGCCGCGGACGGCGCTGACCGCCAGCATCGGCACCAGATCCGTGCTCAGCAGGTACAGCGGCGACGGCGCACCCAACGCGAGAACCCCGATCGCCAACGTGCGGCCCGTCCCCAGCCGGCGCTCCACCAGCGGAACGGAGAACTGGACCACCACCGTGACGCCCAGCATCACGGTCGTCACCAGGCCGGCGGCGGACGGGGACGCGCCACCGTGCACCGCCCACCACGGGAGCGACGCAAGGGTTGCAGCGAAACCGGTGAACCCGAGCAGGGTCAGCAGGACCAGCTTCCAGATCCCCGGAAGCCGCAACAACGACTGCTCGACGGTCGACCGGCCCGGCACGTCCATCTCTCGGACCGTAACCCACGCGCGGCGCAGGCGGACGCTCCTCCACCGGGCGGGCGCGGCGCCGCTGCGCGCGAGCGGTGCGGGGCCGGGCGGTCACCGCGGTGCCGGCCGCCGTCGGCACGGCACGGAGGCCGGGCCGCCACGGCTACCGTCGAACGGACGGAGTCCTGGCGGCGAGGGGCGTCTCCCGCACGGGGTGTGCGTGCGGGACGGCTGTGGTGGCACCGCACGACCGGGCTCCTGCAGGAGCGGAGGGCGCCGTGAGCGGCCGCGCACCGGCCCGCATCGTGCCGGTCACCAGCCCGGGGGGAGAGCTGCGACGACGTGGTGAACGGGGAGCTGGTACTTCGACTGAACCGTACGCGGCAGGTCCATTCCCAGCCATTGCGACTTCTCCGCGGGCAGCGTGGAGATGACGAAACCCGTGTAGGCCGAGTCGGCCTCGACCTCGTGGTCGATCGCGACGGCGGGGTCAGGAGCGCCCACCTTGGCGTCGTGCAGGGCGAGCCCCTTCTTCGCGAACAACGCCCGCCCCCGTTCCACGCGCTTTCGCGCCGTGGCCTCGGCGTCGTGCTCGTCGCCGCGGCGGAAAAGCAGGTGTCGGACCGGCGTCGCCGGCACGAGCAACACGAACTCCGCGTCCTTGTGCTGCTCCCGGATGACGCGGACCTTCTCCAGCAGCTCCGGGCTGGTGACTGTCTGGTGGGCGACGACAAGGTAGCGCGTCATCTCGGCCTCCCGTGGGACCTCGTGGTCAAGGTGGGATTGCCGAGAATGATGCCACCGTGTCCGATGTGAGAGAAGGTGCAGGCGACCGCAGCGGCAGGGGTTCCCTCGGCTGCCGACCCCGGCGGTGCGCCCGCCTGCTGCGAGCCATGAAGCGCCGGCCGGCCCACGCCGGGTTTACCGTGTGACGTGCTTCCTCTCGCCGCTGTCCGGTCCTGCCCTGTCCGGTCCTGCCCTGTCCGGTCCGGCACCGCCCCGACCACCTGGTTCTGACGTGGCCACGGTCGAGGACGTGCGGTGGCTGGGCTCGAGCCTGGAGCGCTCGTATCAGGTCTACGTCCGGGGCAGGCTGAAGTTCCGCGTCAAGCAGATCGTCTACGTCGCGTTCTCGCTCGACGAGACGGAGATGGGTTTCGCGTTTCCCAAGGAGGAACGGGCGGCACTCGTCGCGGCGCAGCCGCACCGCTTCCACCTGCCGCAGCCGTCGGACCTGCGGTTCAACTGGGTGGAGGCCGACCTTGCCACCCTCGACCGGGCGGAAGCGTGCGAATTCGTGGTCGACGCCTGGCGCATGGTGGTGCCGAAGAAGCTCTCCTGGGCCTACGATCTCGCCCACCCCGACGGCCCGGGATGAGCTCGGGTGCGGGCTCGTTTCCGTGGGAGGTCGATGTGGTGGACGGGGTCGAGGGGGCACGGTCGTTCCAGACGTCGGGATCGGCGTACGACCGGTTCATGGGCCGGTACTCGAGGCAGCTCGCCCACGGGTTCGCCGACGCCGCGGGGGTGGCCGCCGGCCAGCGGGTGCTCGACGTCGGTTGTGGACCGGGCGCCCTGACCACCGTGCTCGCCGAGCGCGTGGGCGTCACCGCGGTGAGTGCCTGTGATCCGTCGCCGCTGTTCCTCGACGAGTGCCGGACCCGCGTGCCGGGCGTCGACGCCCGGCCGGGCCGTGCCGAGCAGCTCCCGTACGGCGACGACGAGTTCGATGCCGCACTGGCCCAGCTCGTGCTGCACTTCGTCTCCGACCCCCGGGCGGCGGCCGCGGAGATGCGCAGAATGGTGCGACCCGGCGGTGCGGTGGCTGCGTGCGGGTGGGACTTCGCCGGTGGGATGGAGATGCTCCAGAGCTTCTGGGACGCGGCACAGGCCCTCGACCCCGACGCCCCTGCCGAGAGCCGGGTGATGCGCTTCGGCAAGCCTGGCGAGATCGTCGAGCTCTTCGAGGCGGCCGGCCTCGTCGACCTCGTCGAGTCCGACCTCGGCGTCTCCGTGCTCTACACCGGTTTCGAGGACTTGTGGGCCGGGTTCATGGAGGGCGTCGGGCCGGCCGGCTCCTACGCCGTCGCGCTGCCCGAAGACCGTCGTCGAGAGCTGCGCGCCGAACTCGAGCGGCGGCTCGACGTCGGTGACGGCCCGTTCGAACTGGCTGCGGTGGCGCACTG
>JAEUJO010000280.1 GCA_016794615.1 Pseudonocardia sp.
GGTCATCAGCACCGCCTACCATTTCTCCACCATCGAGACACCAGAGCGCTAACGCCGGGCGGCACCGAGCCGAGTCATCGCCGGAGACCCCGCCCATTCCGGTCCGCCACGGGCAGTGTCTCCGCCGGTGGATCCCCTCCCCGCCGGTCGGTCCACGCCGGCGTGCCCGTCGGCGTGGACCATCGGGGTCCGCAGGCTGCTCACAGCGGCGGCAGGTCGTCCACCAGATCCGCGATCGAGTCCACGATGCGGCTCGGCCGGAACGGGAAGCGGTCGACGTCGCCGGCGTGGGTGATGCCGGTGAGCACCAGCACCGTGCGCATCCCGGCCTCGAGGCCTGCCACGACGTCGGTGTCCATCCGGTCGCCGATCATCACCGTCGTCTCCGAGTGTGCCTGCAGCCGGTTCAGCGCCGCCCGCATCATGAGCGGGTTCGGCTTGCCCACGAAGTAGGGCTCCACGCCGGTCGCCTTGCTGATCAGCGCCGCCACCGAGCCCGTCGCGGGCAGGTCGCCGTCCATCGACGGTCCCGTCGGGTCGGGGTTGGTCGCCACGAAGCGGGCGCCGCCCTGGACCAGCCGGATCGCCGTCGTCACCGCCTCGAAGCTGTAGGTCCGCGTCTCACCGAGCACGACGTAGTCCGGCGACTGGCTGGTGAGCACGTAACCGATCTCGTGCAGCGCGGTGGTCATCCCGGCCTCGCCGATCACATAGGCGCTGCCCTCGGGCCGCTGGTCGCCGAGGAACGCCGCCGTGGCCATCGCCGAGGTCCAGATCGCGTCTGCCGGGATGTCCAGGCCGGTGTTGAGCAGACGGTAACGCAGGTCACGGGGCGTGTAGATCGAGTTGTTCGTGAGCACCAGGAACGGGGTGCCGCTCGCGGTCAACCGCTCCACGAAGGTGTCCGCACCGGGGATCAGCTTGCCCTCGTGAACGAGCACGCCGTCCATGTCGGACATCCAGGCCGTGACGGCTTTGGGTTCGGGCACGGCCGCCAGGGTAACCGGAGCCCCGCCATCGACCCGGACGTGCCGGGAACGTTTCGTCGCGGTTGCCCGTTGTTCAGGACGCCGGCGGTTCCGGCACCGAGGAGTGAGTGAGGACGTGGGTTCGATCCTGACGTTGCTGGTCGTCGTGGCCATCATCGTGGGTGGGTTCTGGCTGGTCCGCCAGCAGCAGGCCACCAAGACGCGGGAGCTCGACGACGCGAAGGCCGACGCGCGGCGGTGGGTCGAGCGGCTCGGCGGTCAGGTGCTGAGCCTGGTGGGCACGAACGACGCCGCGAAGCAGGCGCTGGCCGACGCGGCGGAGCGGTACACCGCCGCCGGGTCCCAGATGGACCAGGCCCGCAGCGCCGCCCAGGCCCGGGGGGTGACCGAGACCGCCTACGAGGGCCTCTACTACGTCCGCGCCGCGCGCAGCGCGATGGGCCTGGATCCGGGTCCCGAGCTGCCTCCGCTGCCCGGCCAGCAGGGTGCGGGAGCCGTCACCGAAGACCGCGAGGTCGACGTCGATGGCCACCGCTACGGCGCCTCGCCGACCGCGACCGACCGCAACACCCACTACTACCCCGGCGGAACGGTCGCCGGCCGCCGCGTTCCGCGCGGCTGGTACTCCGAGCCGTGGTGGCGGCCGGCCCTGGTCGCGGGCGCGTGGGGCGTCGGGTCGGCGCTGCTGTTCAGCTCGCTGTTCAGCGGGATGTCGGGCGTGGCGTACGCGGACGGGTACGCCGACGGCATGGCCGCCGACGGCATGGACGGCGGCTTCGACGGGGGTGATCCCGGCGGCGACTGGGGTGGTGACTTCGGCGGCGGTGACTTCGGCGGCGGGGACTTCGGCGGCGGGGACTTCTTCTGATCCTCATCGCAACGACCTGAGCGGGCTGCGGCCCGCCTCTCCGACCGGCCCGGTGGCACGTTCCCGGGCCGGTCGGCACATCCGCGTCCGGTGGGTCGACGCCGCCGCTGATGCCTTTCGGGTGACCGCCGCCGGTGCGAGGATGGACACGTGACCGACCGGCTTCCGGCCGCGGCCGGGCACGCGCGCGGTGGCGGGCCTGCGCTGCTCGAACGGGAACCGGTGGTGGACGTCCTGCTGGGCGCGGTCGCGACGGCCGCCACCGGCCACGGCTGCGCCGCGATCCTCACCGGCGAGGCCGGGATCGGGAAGTCCAGCGTGGTCCGCGCCCTGCGGTCGTCGCTCGACCACGGTGTGCGCGTGCTCGCCGGGGCCTGCGACGACCTGCTGAGCCCGCGCGCGCTCGGGCCCCTGCGCGAGGCGGCGGCCGGCACCACCGGGCCGCTGGCCGCAGCGCTCGCCGGCAGCCGCAACGGGGAGTCCGACGCCGTGCCCGCCGCCACCGTCGCCGAGCTCGCCGCGTGGCGGCCGACGGTGCTCATCGTCGAAGACCTGCACTGGGCGGACGACGCCACGCTGGACGTGCTCGGCCACGTCGGCCGCCGGCTCGCCGACCTGCCCGCGCTCCTGGTTCTGACCTACCGCGACGACGAGGTGCCGCCGGCCCATCCCGTGCGGCGGGTCCTCGGTGCGCTCACCGCGACGACCGTGCACCGGCTCGCGCTGCCCCCGCTGTCACCCGCGGCCGTGGCCGGCCTTGCGGTGGGCAGCGGCCGCGACTCCGCCGCCCTGCACGCCCTCACCGGCGGCAACCCGTTCTACGTCACCGAGACCCTCGCCGCGCCCGGCGTCACCGTGCCGGCGACCGTTGCGGACGCCGTGCTCGCCCGGGTCGGCCGGCTCGACCCGGCCTGCCGCGACGCGGTCGAGCAGCTGTCCGTGGTGCCCACGGCCGTCGAGCTCGGCCTGGCCCACCGGCTGCTCGGCTCACGGTTCGACGCGCTGGCCCCGGCCGAGGAGCAGGGCGTGCTCCAGGTCCGCGACGACGGCCTCGCGTTCCGCCACGAGCTGGCCCGCCGCGCCGTCGAGCAGAGCCTGACCGCGTTGCGCCGGCGCACGTTGCACCGCCGGGTGATCGCCGCGCTCGCCGAGGCGGAGCCCCGGGACCTGCCGCGGCTGGTCCACCACGCCGTCCGGGCCGACGACGTCGAGGCGATCCTGGCCTACGCGCCGACCGCCGGGCGCGAGGCGGCCGCCGCCGGCTCGCACCGCCAGGCGCTCGCCCACCTGGAGGCGGCGCTACGGCACGCCGAGCGGCTGCCCGGCCACGACCGCGCGCGCCTGCACGACGATCACGCGTGGGAGCTGCACAACGCGCACCGTCACGAGGAGGCCGTCGCCGAGTCCGAGCGGGCGGTCGCGCTGTTCACCGCGATCGCGGAGCCGCTCGCGCTCGGATCGGCCCTGGTGCGCCTGTCACGGCACCGCTACCTGACCGGCGACACCGACGGTGCCGAAACCGCCGCCGCGGACGCGCTGCGCACCGTCACGACGCTGCCGGGTTCCTCGGAAGCCGGTGAGCCCGGCGGGAGCGCCGTCGCCGCTGCCGCCGTCAACCGCGGCACGCTGCTCGCGCTGGGCGGGCATCCGGGTGCGGGTGCCGCCCTGCGGGAGGCGCACGTGCTCGCCGACCGGGCGGGCCGGCTCGACCTCGTCGCGCTGTGCCAGAACTACGAGGGCCTGGCCGAACCCGACATCGACATCGATCACCGCATCGGGCTGCTGCGGGCCAGCATCGAGCTCGCGGCGCGGAACGGCGCGGACGAGGCGGTCGCCCGCGGCTACACCAACCTCAGCGAGATGCTCTACCGGTACCTGCGCCTCGCGGAGCTGGACGAGGTGCTGGGCGACGGGCTGGCGTTCACCGACGAACACGGCTTCCCGTCGCACGCCTACAACCTGAACGTGCACCGCTGCCTGCTTGCGCTGCGGCGCGGTGACTGGGCCACGGCCGAGTCCGGGCTGGAGGCGCTGGTCGACCAGGACGACGACCCGGGCATGCTCGCCGGCCACAGCCGGCCGCCCTACGGCCGGTTGCTCGCCCGCCGCGGCGTCGCCGGCTCCGGGCAGCTGCTGGCGCTGGCCTGGGAGCGGGCGCTCGGGCAGCGTTCCCTGCTCTGCCTCGCCTATGCCGGAACCGCACTCGTCGAGCACGCCTGGCTCGCCGACCACCTGGAACGCGCTGCCACCGTCCTCGCGGGCTGGGCCCGGCACGCGGCGCGGCCGTCCGGCGAGCCGGTGCACGCGGAGATCCTGCGCTACGCCGCCCGTGCCGGGCTCCCGGCCGCACCGTTCGACGGCTGCCCCGAGCCGTGGGCCGCAGGGCTGCGCGGCGACTGGCGGGCCGCGGCGGCGGGCTGGGCGCGGGTCGGTGACCCGTACGAACAGGCCCTGGAACTGGCCGCCTCGGGCGAGCCCGCACCGACCCTGGAGGCGCTGCGGACGCTGGAGGACCTCGGGGCGCACGCGGCCGTGCGGCATGTCCGGCGGCGGCTGCGGGAGCTGGGGATCACGCGCGTTCCCCGCCGTCCCACCGCGGACACGCGGGCGCACCCGGCCGGCCTGACCCGCCGGCAGGCCGACGTCCTCGCCCTGGTCGCGGACGGGCTGACCAATGCCGAGATCGCGGCCGAGCTCGTGCTCTCGGTGCGGACGGTCGACACGCACGTCGGGGCGATCCTGGACCGCCTCGGCGTGCGGTCACGCCGGGAGGCGGCCGCGGTGGCACGAACCCTCGACCTAACGGACGGTTCCCGCTGA
>JAEUJO010000296.1 GCA_016794615.1 Pseudonocardia sp.
TCGCCACGACCCGTCGTCACCACCTCGCCGGTCCGCCGCATCTCGGTGCGGGGCACCACTGTGGCGGTAACCCCCTCATGCCGTCAATGCGGCGTACCCCGGCTTGATCACATCCTCGATCACGGCCAGCCGGTAGTCGAAGTGGCAGAAGGCCGACTTCATCGCGTTGATCGTGAACCAGCGCAGGTCGTCCCAGCCGTACCCGAATGTCTGCGCGAGCGTGAGCAGCTCGCTGGTCATCGAGCAGCCGGACATGAGCCGGTTGTCGGTGTTCACCGTCACCCGGAAGCGCAGCCGGGTGAGCAGTCCGATCGGGTGATCGGCGATCGAGGGGGCAGCACCCGTATGGACGTTCGACGTCGGGCACATCTCCAGCGGGATCCGGCTGTCGCGGACGTAGGCGGCGAGCCGTCCCAGGCGGGGCTTCCCGTGCTCGTCGAGGGTGATGTCGTCGACGATCCGCACCCCGTGGCCGAGCCGGTGCGCGCCGCACCACTGGATCGCCTCCCAGATCGACGGGAGCCCGAACGCCTCGCCGGCGTGGATGGTGACGTGCGCGTTCTGCTGGCGCACGTACTCGAACGCGTCGAGATGGCGGGTGGGCGGGAAGCCCTTCTCGGCGCCGGCGATGTCGAAGCCGACCACCCCGAGGTCGCGGAAGCGCACGGCGAGCTCGGCGATCTCGCGGGAGCGGGCGGCGTGGCGCATCGCGGTGAGCAGGCAGCCGATCCGAGTCCTCCTGCCGCGCGCCGCGGCGGTGGCAGTGCCCTGCCGGAAGCCCTCGAGCACCGCCTCGACCACGGCTTCGAGGCTCAGGCCCGCCTCGACGTGCAGTTCCGGGGCGAAGCGCACCTCGGCGTAGACGACCCCGTCCGCGGCCAGGTCCTCGGCACATTCGGTCGCCACCCGGACGAGTGCATCGGGGGTCTGCATGACGGCGACCGTGTGCCCGAACGTCTCCAGGTACCGCACGAGGGACCCCGAGTGGGCGGCCCCGAGGAACCACGCGGTCAGCTCGGCCGGATCGCGCGACGGCAGGGCGGGGTAGCCGGCGGCGTCGGCCAGCTCGATGATCGTCCCGGGCCGCAGTCCCCCATCCAGATGGTCGTGGAGGAGCACCTTCGGGGCGTCCCGGATGCTCTCGACCGTAAGGGGCACTGCACGGGGCGTGGACACGGCGTCACGGTAGAACAACGACAGCGGCCGGCCGCGCGGCGCTCGGTCCCGCGGTCTCGCCGTTCCGCAGCCGACCAGGTGCTTTCGGCGTGCGGAACTGCTCCGAACGGGGATGCCACAGCCGAACGGTGACGCGCCGTGTGGGTGATCCACCCGTGTCGCTACATTTTCCCCGCTCCCCGTCCCGCAGAACAGGAAGCTCCGTTCCCCATGAGTGCAGATTCGGCTACGTCGTTCGACCGCATGCGCGGGATGCTCAACCGCGCAGCGGAGATCCGCGAGAGCGAGCAGCAGCAGGTCTTCGACTCGCTCGACGAGATCCACGCGCGCCTCGCGGCCCTGGACGCGCTCGGCACGATGCGCAAGCGGCTGTCCGAGCTGCCCGACCGCACCGAGGCCGGCGTCCTCGCCGAGCGGCTCGACGAGACCGTGGCGAAGCTGGGCGCGCAGGACGCCGCGGTCGCGGCGATCATGCGGGCGGTCGAGTCCCTCCCGGACAAGCTGGCCAAGCCGTTCGCGCAGCTCGACGGTCGGCTCGACGGCATGGCGGGGCGGATGGAGGGCATCTCGGGCCGGATGGACGGCCTCGACGACCGCCTCGGGGGCCTGCACAAGCGGCTCGACGAGCTCGACCACCGGCTCGACCGCCACGAGATGCGGCTCGACGCGCTCCCGACGTCCGTGGGCGCGCCCCTCCGGGAGAAGATCGACGGGGTCGAGCGCGCCGTGCGCGAGCAGCTCGACACCACCGCCCGCGCCATGGACGAGAGCGCCGAGGGCGTGCGCAACCTGCTCGGCGACACCGGTGTCGGCCTGCACCGCCGGCTCGAAGACCTCGCCGGGCGCCCCACGGTCGACCCGACCGAACCGCTGGCGTCGATCACCGCGCGGCTCGAGGCGCTCGCGACCCGGCTCGACGCCCTGGACGAGGGCATGTCCGGGCGGCTGGGCACGCTGGGCAGCGCGCTGGAGGACCGGCTGACCACGCTGGAGTCCGAGGTCGGCAACCGCCCGGACCGTGCCACGGTCTCCGCGCTCGTCGAGGGGGCGCACGCCGCGTCCGAGCAGCGCAACGCCGGGCAGCTGGACGAGGCGATGGCGACGTTCGCCGAGCTCATCCTCGGCCGCGGCGCTTCGGTGCAGCAGCCCGCGCCCCCGCCCCGCCCGACCCAGCGCCGCACCCCGCGCCCCAAGGTCAAGTCGGCCAACGGGGCGGCGGTGGCCCACACCGAGCTCGTCACCGACGACCCCGACGACGACTGATCGCCGGAATCCCGGCCGGGGCGCCCTGGTGCGGCCGGGCACCCCGGCCGCACCCCGCACCCGAGGTGTGCCGCCGGTCGATCGTCTGCCGACCGAGGCCTGATGCGCTCCTCGGGACGTCAGGTGCGAAGCGTGCCGCCGATCAGGACGGGACGGGCGGCGGCCGGGCCGTCGCCCACCACGAGGCCGCCCGCGAGCGCGGCGAGGGCGCCCGGAACGGCGTCCGGGGTGTCGGTGTGGAGTTCGAGCAGCGGCTGCCCCGCCTCGACGGCGTCGCCGACGTCGGCCAGGAGCAGGATCCCGGCGGCGGCCTGGACCGCGTGCTCCTTGCGGGCACGGCCGGCACCCAGCCGCCAGGCCGCCACGCCGACGGCCAGTGCGTCGCAGCGTTCCAGCACGCCCGACCGGTCCGCCCGCAGCTCCTGGATGTGCGCGGCGGTCGGCAGCGGGGCCGCCGGGTCGCCGCCCTGGGCCGCGATCATCGCCTCCCACACCGGGTACGCCGCCCCCGAGGCGAGCACCGCCGCCGGATCGCCGTCGAGGCCGGCCAGCGCCAGCATCTCCTCGGCCAGGGCGACCGTCAGTGCCACGACGTCCGAGGGACCGCCGCCGCGCAGCACCTCGACCGACTCGGCGACCTCCAGCGCGTTGCCGACGGCCCGGCCCAGCGGCACGGACATGTCGGTGAGCACCGCCGTGGTCCGGAGGCCGTGCGCCACGCCGATGTCGACCATCGTCGCCGCCAGCTCCCGCGCGCGCTCCGCGGTCTTCATGAACGCCCCGGAGCCCGACTTCACGTCCAGCACCAGGCCGTCCGTGCCCTCCGCGATCTTCTTGCTCATGATCGAGCTGGCGATCAGCGGGATCGACTCGACGGTGCCGGTGACGTCGCGCAGGGCGTAGAGCTTGCGGTCCGCCGGGGCCAGCGTCGGCGTGGTCGCGCAGATCACCGCTCCGACGTCCGCGAGCTGGGCCGCGATCTCGTCGAGGGACAGGTCGGCGCGCCAGCCCGGGATCGACTCCAGCTTGTCCAGCGTGCCGCCGGTGTGCCCGAGCCCACGCCCGGACAGCTGCGGCACCGCCGCCCCGCACGCGGCGACCAGCGGCGCGAGCGGCAGGGTGATCTTGTCTCCGACGCCTCCGGTGGAGTGCTTGTCCACCAGCGGGCGCCCGACGTCCGGGAACGCCAGGCGCTCCCCCGACGCGATCATCGCCGCCGTCCAGCGGGCGATCTCCCCGGCGTCCATGCCGTTGAGCAGGATGGCCATGGCGAGCGCGGCCATCTGCTCGTCCGCGACGTCCCCGCGGGTGTAGGCGGCGACGACCCAGTCGATCTGGTCGTCCGTCAGGCGCTCGCGGTCCCGCTTGGCACCGATCACGTCGACCGCTCCGAACACCCCTGCACCGATCACGTGAACACCCCGGAGCGCTCGGGCAGGTCGTCCGGCCCGAACGCGTCGGGCAGCACCGCCGAGAGCGGCAAGGCCCCGCGCGGCGTGTCGATCAGGCACTCCGGGCCGCCGAACTCGTAGAGCACCTGCCGGCACCGCCCGCACGGCATGAGCAGGTGGCCCGTGCCGGACCGGCAGGCGACGGCGACGAGCCGGCCGCCGCCGGTGAGCCGCAGCTGTCCCACGAGCGTGCACTCGGCGCACAGCCCGAGCCCGTACGAGGCGTTCTCCACGTTGCACCCGCTCACCACCCGGCCGTCGTCGCACATCGCCGCAGCGCCGACCTGCAGGCCGGAGTACGGGCAGTACGCCGCCGACGCCGCCCCCTGCGCGGCCGCCCGCAGCGTGCCCCAGTCGACGGCCGGCTCAGTCACCTTCGCCCCTGCGGTACTCCTCGCCCGCGGTCGCGGGCGGCCGCAGGTGCTGCGCGGCGACGGCCAGCACGATCAGCGTCACGAGCTGCGGGGCGTACGTCGCGAATTCGCGCGGGACCGTGTCGATCGACCAGTAGATCGCGTACACGACCACCCCGGCGCCCAGCGCAACCGCCGCGGGCACCCAGCTGCGCCGGGCCGCTCGGTACACCGCCACGACCACGGCGATCAAGGTAGCCGCGTACAGCAGCGCGTGCACGGCCTCCCCGCCGGCGCGCAACTGCAACCCGTCGGCGTAGCCGAACAGCGCAGAGCCGACGAGCAACCCCACCGGCGCCCAGTTCCCGAAGATCATCGCGGCGAGGCCGATATAGCCGCGGCCGCCGGTCTGCCCTTCCAGGTAGCCGAGCTGCCCCGGGTTGAGCACCAGCGCGGCCCCGCCGAGCCCGGCCAGGCCACCGGAGATGAGCACGCCGACGTACTTGTACCGGTAGACGTTCACCCCCAGCGACTCGGCGGCCACCGGGTTCTCCCCGCAGGAGCGCAGCCGCAGCCCGAAGCGCGTGCGCCAGAGCAGGTAGTAGCTGAGCGGGACGAGCGCGAACCCGATCACGACCAGCGGCGTCAGGTTGGTGACGAGGCCACCGAGCAAGCCCGCGACGTCCGAGACGACCACCCGCTGCTGAGCCTCGGCCGCGGCCGCGGCCCGGGACAGCCCGGGGATCGAGAACTCGGTGAACCCCTCGACCCGCGGCGACTCGCGCGGGTTCCCGGTGATCGGCAGGAACACCAGCGACGCCAGGTACTTCGTGACGCCCAGGCCGAGCAGGGTGATCGCGACGCCGGAGACGATCTGGTTCACCGCGAAGGTCACCGTGGCGACGGCGTGCAGCAGCCCGCCCAGCGCGCCGAAGACGAGCCCACCCAGCAGCGCCGCCCACGGCCCCCACTGGTAGCCCGCCCACGCCGCGCCCCAGGTGCCGAGGATCATCATGCCCTCGAGGCCGATGTTGACCACGCCTGCGCGTTCGGACCACAACCCGCCGAGGCCGGCGAGCAGGATCGGCAGCAGCAGCCGGACGGCGGCCTGGGCGGTGCCGCTCGACGTGAGCTGCACCTGGCCGGTGAGGGTCACCGTGATCGACAGGATCGCGATCCCGATCGCCACGACGAGCACCGAGCGCGCCCAGCCGGGGAGGCGCCACGTCGGGCGCGGCCCTGCGCCGGTGCCCCGGTCCGCCACGGCCGTCACGACGACGCTCCGGACGATCCGGCCCCGGCGGGCTCGCCGACGCGGGCGCGCAGCTGGGCGGCGACCCGACGCTGCTCGGCGGCCAGCTCGTAGCGCCGCACGATCTCGTAGGCCACGACCACCGACAGCACGATCGACCCCTGCATGATCAGCACGATCTCCCGCGCCACACCCACGTTGTCCAGGGCCAGCGCGGACTTGTCGAGGAACGCCCAGAGCAACGCCCCGAGCGCCATCCCGACGGGGTGGTTGCGGCCCAGCAGCGCGATGGCGATGCCGGTGAACCCGTAGCCCGTCGGGGAGTTCAGCGTGTACGCGAGGTCGCGGCCGAGCAGCTCGGGCAGCCCCACCAGGCCGGCCACCGCGCCGGACAGGAGCAACGCGATGATCACCATCCGCCGGGCGTTCACCCCGCCCGCCGCCGCGGCGGTGGGCGACTCGCCGGATGCCTTGAGCTCGAACCCGAAGCAGGTGCGCTCGAGCAGGAACCAGTAGCCCACGCCGAGAGCCACTGCGAGGAAGGTCAGCCCGAACAGCGTGCCGGAGCCGCCGAACACGATGCCGGGCACCCGGCCGCTCGGGGCGATCGGCCGGGTCGAGATGTTGTTGCCACGCAGCACTCCGAACGAGTCCGTACTGATCAGGAAGGCGATCAGGCCGGTCGCGACGAAGTTCAGCATGATCGTCGAGATGACCTCGCTGACCCCGCGGTAGGCCTTGAGCAGCGCCGCGATGCCGGCCCACGCCGCACCGGTCAGCGCGCCCACGATCAGGATCACGACGGTGTGCACCACCGGCGGGAGCGCCACCGCCCCACCGACGATCGCGGCGACGCACGCGGCCAGCCGGTACTGACCCTCGATGCCGATGTTGAACAGCTTCATCTGGAAGCCGATCGCCACGGCGAGGGCGGCGAGGTAGTAGACGGCCGCGCTGTTGACGATGTCGACGGCCGTGGTGCCCTCGCCGACCTGGGTGATCATCGCCGTGAGCGCCGTGAGCGGGTTGTCGCCACTGATCACCAACGCGACCGCGCACAGCAGCGCCGCGAACAGGACCGCGAGGGCGGCCGGCAGCAGGACCGTGCGGATCCGGTTCACAGCGCGTCCACGGGCGAGCCCATCGCGCTCCCTCGCTGCGCTCGGTCGGCTTCACCGGGCACTGCGCTCACGGCGCGCTCGCCCGCTCGCTCACGCGGCGCCCTCCCCGTCCGCCCCGATCATCGCCGCACCCAGCTCCTCGGGCGTGACGGTCGCCGGGTCCGCCGTCGCCACCAGGCGTCCGCGCAGGATCACCGCGATGGAGTCGGACAGCCCGATGAGCTCGTCCAGGTCCGCGCTGATCAGGAGGACCGCGAGCCCGGCGGCGCGGGCCTTGCGCAGCTCCTCCCAGATTCCGGCCTGGGCACCGACGTCCACGCCGCGCGTCGGGTGCGACGCGATCAGGAGCACGGGGTCGCCCGAGAGCTCGCGGCCGACCACGAGCTTCTGCTGGTTCCCGCCGGACAGCGCGGCGGCCGGCACGCCCACCCCCGGGGTGCGGACGTCGAACTCGGCGACGATGCGCTCGGTGTCGCGCCGGGTCGCCGCGAGGTCCAGCAGACCGAACGGGCCGGGCCGCGCGACCGGCGGCCGGGTCTGGTGGCCGAGGATGCGGTTCGCCCACAGCGGCTGCGTGGCCAGCAGCCCGTGGCGCGTGCGGTCTTCGGGGATGTACCCGATCCCCGCCTCCCGGCGGCCGAGCGTCGCGACGCGGGTGATGTCGCGGCCGTCGAGCACGATCCGGCCCGCGGTGGCGTGCCGCATCCCCATGATCGTCTCGACCAGCTCCGTCTGGCCGTTGCCCTCGACCCCGGCGATGCCCAGCACCTCGCCCGCGTGCACGACCAGGTCCACGTCCGCCAGCAGGGCGCGGCCGGCCGCGGCGGTGACCGGTCGGCTCCCGGGCTCGGTCCGCTCCTCACTCGCCGGCGCTCGCTGCGATGCTCCCGCGCCCTTCACCTCCCCCGCGAGCGTGAGGCCCTCGACGCACAGCACCTCGCGGTCGGTGACCGTGGACTCCCGCGTGCCCGGATCCGGCAGCTCGCTGCCCACCATCATCTCGGCCAGCTCGCGGCTGGTCACGGTGCGCGGGTCCGCGGTGCCGACGCTCGTGCCGCGGCGGATCACCGTGATGCTGTCCGCGATCGCGCGCACCTCGTCCAGCTTGTGGGAGATGAACAGGAACGTGTAGCCCTCGGCCTGCATGCCCCGCAGGGTGGCGAACAGCTCGCCCACCTCCTGCGGAACCAGGACGGCCGTGGGCTCGTCCAGGATCACCGTGCGGGCGCCCCGGTAGAGCACCTTGAGGATCTCCACGCGCTGCCGGTCCGCCACACCGAGGCGCTCCAGCAGCATCTCCGGCTCGGCGCGCAGGCCCACGACCGCGGCCAGCTCGGCGATCCGGGCACGGGCCCGTGCGCCGATGCCGTGCGACGCCTCGGCGCCGAGCAGCACGTTCTCCGCGACCGTGAAGTTGTCCGCGAGCATGAAGTGCTGGTGCACCATGCCGATCCCGGCGCGGATCGCATCGGCGGGCGAGCGGAACACCACCTCGGCGCCGCCGACCCGGATCACACCGTCGTCCGGCTGCTGCATGCCGTAGAGGATCTTCATCAGGGTCGACTTGCCGGCCCCGTTCTCCCCGCACAGCGCATGCACCTCACCGCGGCGCACCCGCAGGTGGATGTCGTCGTTCGCGACGACGCCGGGGAACCGCCGGGTGATCCCGACCAGCTCGACGGCGTACCCGCCGCCGTCATGCACCCCACTGTCGTGCGCCGCTGTCGACTCAGCCATGACTCCTCCGGCGCCCTCGTCCGATCCTTACGGCGTGGTGGGCACCGTGATCTGGCCGCTGATGATCGCTGCCTTGTACGCCTCCAGCTGCGGCGCGATGTCCGCCAGGTGATCTCCCGTCGTGGCGTACCCCACGCCGTCCACCTTCAGGTCGAAGACCTTCGGCAACGTCGTCAGGTCACCCGCCGCGGAGGCGTTGATGTAGTCGTACACCGCCACGTCCACCCGCTTGAGCATCGAGGTGAGGATCCGCTCGTCGGTCGGCGGCGTCGCCGTCTTCGCCTGGTCCGAGTCGACGCCGATGGCCCACTTGGGCGACTGGGCCGTGTTCGCCGCGGACACGGCCTCGAACACACCCTTCCCGGACGCGCCGGAGGCGTGGTAGACGATGTCCGCACCGCCGTCGAGCTGGCCGCGCGCCACCTCCGTGGCCTTCGCGGGGTCGTTGAACCCGGTGAAGTCGCCGGCCGGGGTGAGGTACTTGGAGTCGATCTGGATGTTCGGCGCAACGGCCTTGGCACCGGCCTCGTAGCCCGCCTCGAACTTCTGGATCAGCGGCGTCTCGACCCCGCCCACGAACCCGATCTTGCACGCAGCGGTCTTCAGCGCGGCGGCGGCACCCACCAGGAACGAGCCCTGCTCCTCGGCGAACACCAGCGGCGTGACGTTCGGCAGGTTCACGGTGTTGTCGTCCACGATCGCGAAGTGCACCTGCGGGTTCTCCGCGGCGACCGTCTGCGTGGCCGTTGCGTACTTGAAGCCGACCGCGACGATCGGGTTGAACCCGTCCGAGACGAGCTGGCGCAGGCGGGTGGCGGCGGCGTCCTCGCTCTCGTTCGGAGACGCCGACAGCTCGCGGGTGTTGTCCTTGACCAGGCCGAGCTCGCTGATCGCGCGCTCGAGGCCCGCTGCGGCGGCGTCGTTGAAGGACTGGTCCCCCCGGCCGCCGATGTCGTAGGCGATCCCGACCTTGAGACCCGAGGCGTCCGACCTGGGGAGCGCCGGGGCCGAGCTGGCCGCACCGCCCGCGGTGGCCGGGGCGACGTTGCGCGTGCACTGCGTCCCACCGGCCGTCGCGCCCCCGCCGGTCGAGGGTGTGCCGGTGTCGCGGGCACAGCCCGCCACCACCAGGGCGCTGGACAGCACCGCTGCCACCAGCGCGAAGCCTCGTCTTGTCCGCACGTCACGCGCCTCCCGCTCCGGCCGACCCGCCGCTCGGGTCCGGCAGACGACGGGAACGTAGCCGAGACCACCGACAATCACAGGCTCGGCGGCGGAGCCGTGACCGAATCGTCGGCCGGCCGATCCGGTGTTCGGCGGGTCACCCGTCTGTGGGACCGCCGCCCACCCCCCGCGTTGAACCCGATGCGGCGCCCGGCGAGACTGCGGGCGTGGCAGTGACGCGGATCGGGAGGGTCGTGGCCGCCGTCCTCCTCGCGGTGCTGCCGCTGCTGATCGGCGGGCCATCGGCCTCCGCTGCCACCGGGTGCCCGGGCACGGACGTGCCGCCCCCGCCTGCGGCCGCCGAGGAGACCGCACCCGGAGCCGTCATCCCCGCGCCCCTGCCCTGGCCACTGCTCCCGGTCGGCGGCGCCGCGCTGGGCGCCTGCGGGGACGTCGTCGGGACCGGCGACCCGGCGCTGCCCGCCGACGTCACCGCCGCGGGCTTCGTGCTCGCAGACCTGGACTCCGGCGCGGTGCTCGCCGCCCGCGCCCCCCACGCGCGCCAGCGTCCGGCGTCGACGCTCAAGGTCCTCACCGCGATGGTGGTGATCGACCGCCTCGACCCGGACACGCAGGTCGCGGGCGCCCCCGAGGACCTCTCGATCGACGGCAGCCGGGCGGGGATCGGCCCCGGTGGCACCTACACCGTGCGGCAACTGCTCACGGGCCTGCTGCTCAACTCGGGCAACGACACGGCGCAGGCCCTGGCCCGGGCGATGGGCGGCGACGCCGCGACCGTCGCCGCGATGGCCGACAAGGCCCGGCAGCTCGGAGCGCTCGACACGCGGCCCGTGACGCCGTCCGGCCTCGACGGGCCGGGCATGGCGACGTCGGCCTACGACCTGGCCGCGCTGTTCCGCCGCGCGATGGGCGAGCCGCTGTTCGCGGAGACGATCGCGACGCGCGAGATCCCGTTCCCCGGGTACGGCGACCGGCCCGGGTTCACCCTGTCGAACGCCAACCCGCTGCTCGCCCGCTACCCCGGGACGCTGGGCAGCAAGACCGGCTTCACCGACGCCGCGCGGCACACGATCGTCGCCGCCGCCGAGCGGAACGGGCGGCGGCTGGTGGTGTCGCTGGTGCGCGCCGAGAACACACCGGTCGTCAACTGGCGCCAGGCGACCGCGCTGCTCGACTACGGGTTCGCGTTGCCGGCAGGCGCTCCCGCGGTGGGAACGTTGGTGGACGCCGCGCCGGCAGCGCCGACGGCCTCCGCCGGCGCGGCGGCCCCGGCCGGCACCTTCACCGGCCCGGTGACGACGGGACTGCGCCTTCCCGGCGGGGTGCCGCTGCCCGGCGGTACCGCGACGATCGCCGCAGCGGCGGGGACGGTGGTGGCCGTCCTGCTGCTGGCCATGGCACTGCTGCGCACCCGCCGTCGACAGCCCGCCGGACCGCGTGCCCGGCACCGCCACCGGTGACGGTCAGCGGCGACGGCGCAGCGCCCGCAGGCCGAGGAGGGCCGTGACGGCACCCATCCCGAGCAGGCCGGCGGTCGTCGCGTTGTTCGGGCCGGACCGGACCACGACCTCGGGCCGGATCACCGCCGGCGCCGGGATCGGTACCGGGGCCTCCTTCTCGACGCCCTTCGCGGTCGCGGCCCACGCGGTCACGAACAGGATGAACCGCGACACGAAGTTGATGAACACCAGCAGGCCGAGCAGCGACCCGAACACCGCGCCGCTCGGCGTGTTGGTGATGCCGGCCAGGTAGAAGGTCATGACCCGCTTGAGGATCTCGAAGCCGACCGCTCCCAGCAGGGCCGCCTTCACAGCGCTGTGGATCGGCGTGTGCTGGCGGGGCAGGCGGGCGATCACCCAGAGGAACACCAGGAAGTTCGCGAGCAGGCCCAGCACGAGGCTGAGCAACTGCAGCAGGAACTGCGCCCATCCCTGGTCGGCCAGCCCGACCAGGGCGAGCAGGTCTGCGGCGAAGCCACCCGCGGCACCGGTGATCGCGAAGGACCCGACCAGTGCGATCCCCAGACCGAACAGCGCGACGAGGTCGAACAGCAGCCGCTTCGGCAGGGCAGGCGGCTGCGGGGTCTGCGCCCACTGTTCCGAGAGCGCCTCACGCAGGTTCGTCATCCACCCGATGCCGGAGTACAGCGCGGCGAGCAGGCCGAACGCGGCCACCGTGTTCCTCTGGGCGATGGCCTGGTCGATGATCGGGTTGATCGTGTCGGCCATGCTGGGCGGCAGGGCCGCGTTGATCGCGTCGCGGATCTCGTCCAGGAGATTCGGGTTGAGGAACAGCACGTAACCGGCCACCGCGAAGGCGATCATCAACAGCGGTACCAGCGAGAGGATCGAGAAGAAGGTGATCGCTGCGGCGTAGTGGTCGCCGTGGTGATCGGTGTAGCGGGCGCCGGCGCGGATCAGGTGGTCCAGCCAGCCGTAGCGGGCGCGGAGCTGCTCGAGCCTGGACGGCTCGGCGTCGCGGTCCGCGCGCTCGTTCGCCGCCACCTCGGCGGCGACCCGCTCGGACGCGGCCCGGTCGGACGCGGCCCGGTCGGACGCGGCCGGGTCGGATGCGGCCCGGTGCGACTCGGCCCGGTCCGGTGCAAGGGTCACGAGGTGCTCCTCAGGCCTGAGAGTTCGCGGGGGGCAGGAAGCCGATCTTCTCGTGAACGGTGGCGAGCGTCGAGGCGGCCAGGCCGCGCGCCCGCTCGGCACCCCGGGCGAGAACGCGGTCGAGCTCGGCCGGATCGTCCAGGTACGCCCGTACCCGCTCCCGCAGCGGCGACACGAACTGCACGACGACCTCGGCGAGATCCTTCTTCAGATCACCGTAGCCACGGCCGGCGTACTCGCCCTCGATCTCAGCGATCTTGCGCCCGGTCAGCGCGGAGTAGATCACCAGGAGGTTCGAGATCCCCGGCTTCGCCTGCGGGTCGTAGCGGACCTCCCGCTCGGCGTCGGTGACCGCCGAGCGGATCTTCTTGGCCGAGACCTTCGGGTCGTCCAGCAACTCGACGATCCCGCCCGGGCCCGACGCCGACTTGCTCATCTTCGCCGTGGGATCCTGAAGATCCTGGATCTTCGCGGCCCCCGCCGGGATGTAGGGCTCGGGCACGACGAACGCCCGTCCGTAGCGGCTGTTGAACCGCTGCGCAAGATCCCGGGTGAGCTCCAGGTGCTGGCGCTGGTCCTCGCCGACCGGCACCCGGTCGGCCTGGTAGAGCAGGACGTCCGCGGCCATCAGGATCGGGTAGGTGAACAGGCCGACGGTGGCCCGTTCCGTCCCCTGCTTGACGGTCTTGTCCTTGAACTGGGTCATCCGGCTCGCCTCGCCGAACCCCGTGATGCAGCCGAGCACCCATTCCAGCTGCGCGTGCTCGGGCACGTGCGACTGGACGAAGACCGTGCACCGGTCGGGATCGAGCCCGAGCGCGAGGAGCTGCGCCGCGGCGTTGCGGGTGCGGGCGGCGAGGGTCTCCGGGTCGTGCTCCACCGTGATCGCGTGCAGGTCGGGGACGAAGTAGAACGCGTCGTGGTCGTCCTGCAGGGCCACCCACTGCCGGACCGCGCCGAGGTAGTTGCCGAGGTGGAACGAGTCGGCGGTCGGCTGGATACCGGACAGAACCCGCGGTCGGCGGTCGGTGGGCGCGCTCATTCCCCCATTGTCCTGCTCCGTGATCCGGCGCGGGGGGCGGACCCGTCGTGGCCGGATCGGCAACAGTGATCCGGCGGGGGGCGGCCGGCCCCACGAAGTGGGGGCGGACGCGTCGTGGCCGGATCGGTGACAGCGAGCCGTTTCCCCGGGTCCTACTCCGCGGGCGGGAGGGGCGGCGACGCACCGTCGGGCGTGGGGTCGTCCTCGTCCGGCTCCGCCCGGTGGACCTCGACGACGCCGGCGTCCAGATCGATCGGCCCGAGCCGCCATCCCTGCCCGTTGCCGGCCTCACCCGTCTCGGATCGCAGCTTCCGGTTCGGGAACATCTCGCCGAGAACGCCCATGCCCCCACGCTACGCCGGGCCCGAGGCCACTGAGGCGCCGCTCGCGCACCCCGCGTCGGCGGGCGGCTGCCGTCGCGGTGACGTCAGGCCGGGGTGAGCGGCAACAGGCGCGGGCGCGAGGCCACGGCCGGCTCCAGCCGCTCCGCCGGCTCGCGGTAGGTGGTGCTGCGCCGGCGCACCGGCCGGCCTGCCGCGGCGGCGATCGCCGTCAGCTCGGTCACCGTGCGCGCCGACCCGTTCTCCGAGCCCGCCATGCGGCTGATCGTCTCCTCCATGAGCGTGCCGCCCATGTCGTCCGCCCCACCGCGCAGGACGTCCGCCGCGAGCGCGTCACCGAGCTTGACCCACGACACCTGCACGTGGTCGATCCGGCCGTGCAGGGCCAGCCGGGCGAACGCGTGCACGGCGCGGTTGTCGCGCTCGGTGGGGCCCGGTCGGGCCAGCCCCGCCAGGTAGATCGGCGCGTTGTGGTGGACGAACGGCAGCGGCACGAACTCGGTGAAGCCGCCTGTCTCGTCCTGGACACCGGCGAGTGTGCGCAGGTGTCCGAGCCAGTGCCGCGGCTCGTCGACGTGGCCGTACATCATCGTCGAGCTCGACGGGATGCCCAGCCGGTGCGCCGTGGACACGACCTCCACCCACTGCGCCGCCGGCAGCTTGCCCTTGGTGAGCACCCAGCGGACCTCGTCGTCCAGGATCTCGGCCGCCGTGCCGGGGATGGAGCCGAGCCCGGCGGCACGCAGCTCGGCGAGCCACTCCTCGATCGACACGCCCGCCTTGGCCGCCGCGGACACGATCTCCATCGGCGAGAACGCGTGCACGTGCATACCGGGGACGGCGGCCCGCACGGCGCGGACGAGATCCGCGTAGAAGGTGACGGGTAGCTGCGGGTCGATCCCGCCCTGCATGCACACCTCCGTGGCACCCGCCTCGGCCGCCTCCACGGCCCGCGCAGCGACCTCGTCCAGCGACAGCCGGAACGCGTCGGCGTCGCGCTCGCGCTGGGCGAAGGCGCAGAACCGGCAGCCCACGTAGCAGACGTTCGAGAAGTTGATGTTCCGGTTGACGACGTAGGTGACCGCGTTCCCGACGATGTCGCGACGCAGCTCGTCCGCCACCCCGGCCAGCTCCTCGAGCGCAGGTCCCTCGGCGAGGAGCAGGGCCATCGCCGCGTCGGTGTGGGCCGGGTCGAGCAGGGCCGCGGGATCGGACGACGCGAGCGCGAGCCCGGCGCGGACGTCGGCGTCCAGCCGCTCGGGTGCTCCCCGCCGGGTCGCGTCGAGCTGCTCGCGCAGCGAGTCCCAGTCGCCGTAGACGGATGCGAAGTCGCCCCGACGGTCGACGGTGCGGCCCGTGCTGTCGATGGTCGTGGCGAGGTCGACCCGGCCGGTGGAGGCGAACCCGCCGTCCGGCTCCTGCCACGGGCGGCCCACCGGAAAGGCGCCGTCCCGGGCGAGCCCGGTCTCGGGGTCCGCCAGCGCGGCCACGTGCCCGTTCAGCCGGGTGTCGATCCACGGCGAGCCGGCCAGCACGTACCGCGGGTAGGCGGTGAGCCGCTCCCGGAGGCTGAACCCGGCCTCGGCCGACCGCGCGGCCAGCTCGTCGATCGCCGGCCAGGGGCGCTCCGGGTTGACGTGGTCCGCCGTCACCGGCGACACGCCGCCCCAGTCGTCGATGCCGGCGCGGAGCATGAGCGCGAACTCGTCGCCGACGAGGTTCGGCGGCGCCTGCAGCCGCATCCTCGGCCCGAGCACCAACCGGGCGACGGCGATCGTGGCGGCGAGGTCGTCCAGATCGGCGTCCGGATCGTTGGCCATCGCGGTGTCCGGCTTCGCCCGGAAGTTCTGGATGATCGTCTCCTGGACGTGCCCCTGCGCACGGGCCGCCGCACGGATCGCGAACAGCGACTCGGCCCGCTCGACCCGCGTCTCCCCGATCCCGATGAGGATGCCGGTGGTGAACGGGACGCCGACGCGGCCGGCGTCGGTCAGCGTCCGCAGCCGGACGGCGGGCTCCTTGTCCGGGCTGCCGAAGTGCGGGCCCCCCGGCTCGCTCCACAACCGCGTCGCCGTGGTCTCCAGCATCATCCCCATGCTCGGCGCCACGGGCTTGAGGCGTGTGAGCTCCTCCCAGCTCAGGACACCGGGGTTGAGGTGCGGCAGCAGGCCGGTCTCCTCGAGCACGGCGATCGCGCACGCGCGCAGGTACTCCAGCGTGGACTGGTAGCCGCGGGCCACCAACCACTCGCGTGCGGCGGGCCAGCGCTCCTCGGGCCGGTCGCCGAGGGTGAACAGCGCCTCCTTGCACCCGGCGGCGGCACCGGCGCGGGCGATCTCCAGCACCTCGTCGCGCTCGAGGAACGCGGCGGGCAAGCGGTGCGGCACGGTGGCGAAGGTGCAGTAGTGGCAGCGGTCTCGGCACAACCTTGTGAGGGGCACGAACACCTTGCGGGAGTAGGTGACCACGCCCGGACGGCCGGCGTCGACCAGACCTGCGTCGCGCACGCGGGCGGCCGCGACCAGCAGCTCGTCCAGGTGCTCGCCCCGGGCGGCCAGCAGGACGGAGGCCTCCGTCACGTCGAGCGCCACGCCGTCGCGCACCCGGCGGAGCGCCCGGCGCTTTGCAGCCGCGGAGGGGACTACCCCGGTCGGGGCCGCCCCGAACGGCCTGGACGGGGCGATCGGCGTATCGGCCATAAGTGCACAGTAGGTCGCGCCACCGACAGTCTGCATCGCCGCAGATCACACCGCTGACCGCCGGCTCGTGCCGGTAGGCCGGTGTGCGCTCGCTCGGTCCCCGGGCTGTCGCCGAGCGGTTCGCCCGCCCCGGTTGCCGGATGGGCAGAGGGGCACCGGGCAGGCCAGCATGACGCGGTGCGCTCGTCCGTGTCCTTCCGGCCCGGCCCGCTGCGGGGTCGAGCGACCGCGGTCTGCCTGGTGGTGCTGGCCTGCCTCGCGGGCTGCGCCCCTGCGGCGGTGCAGGTTTCCACCGGCCCGTCCGGCACGCGGACCGTCACGGTGGACGCGGACGGCGACCGCGCCGCG
>JAEUJO010000299.1 GCA_016794615.1 Pseudonocardia sp.
TAGGACACGGTTCCGTCGGCGCCGATCGTGGCGCTCAGCCGTGCGCTGTCGGCCTGGCCGGACGCGGTGGTCGCGGTGCAGGAGATGGGCTCGCCCGGGGAGTTGACCAGGAGGGTGCGGTCGGCGGGTCCGCAGTCGACGGTGACGGCGACGTCGACGGCCCGGGAGACCGTGTCGGCGAGGCCCGCCTCGACGGAGTCGAGCACGAGGATGCGGTCGTAGGTGACGGTCAGGTTCCCCTGGCCGTCGTTCTGGTGGACCCAGTAGGTGACCGGCTGCCCGTCGACCATCGCCGTGCAGGTGAACGTGCTGCCCGCCTGTGCCTCGATGCCCACCGGGCACCGCACGTCGGCCGGCGCGATCTCCACGGCCGACCGGGTGATGCGGTCGATCTCCTGCTGCACCGACGCGGTGTCGACCGTCTTCGTACCGAGCAGGAACAGGGCGCCGACGCCGAGGCCGGCGAGCACGACCAGCGCAGAGATCACGACGGCGAGGACGCGGCCGGCGCGTCGCTTCGGGGCCGGGGCGGACCCGGCCTGCGGAGCGGGCGAGACGGTCGGCTGCGCGGTCATCGGGTCCCCTCGGAGGTCGTCCTGGTGTGGGGAGAACTCTGACGTGCGCCCGGAGCACGGGCGACGGTGTTCCCTCGTCGATCACGGGTGGTGCCAGCACCACCACCGCCGCCGGGTCGCGCGGGCAGGACACGGCGCCCGCCCCGGGCCTCGGGACGGGCGCGGTGAGTCGGGCCGCGGCACGGGTCACGTGCCGCCGGACCGGTCGGAGTGGGGTCAGGCGAACGCAACCGGGCCGCGGCCCGTTGGGTGGACGCCCAGCTCGACGACTGCGGCGCGCAGCTGGTGAGGCCGGCCGCGGAGAAGCGCCGCGACCCGCGGCAGGCGCGCGGGCAGACCGGCTGACCTGCGGGGGACCCCGGACGGTACTGCCGCCATCCACCGACAACGACCCGACCAGGAGCGCCCGCCCGTTGCGGCGCCGGGGCCGGGGCCGGGCCGATGCCGGCACAGTGCTCGACGACCACCGCCCGCAGGTCGTCGGACAGGTCGCGCGCGTGTAGGGGGGCCAACCGCGACCTGGAGCAAGTTCGCCAACGTCGCGAGCCACGACCTGCAGCGGGTCACCAGCGGGCGACCGGGACGCCCGCGCCGGCCACCTCGACGCCCACGGGCGCCCATCGGGAGTTACTCGGCCGCGGGAGCTGCTCGACGGGGCGCCCGGCCCAACCCGCTGCCCGGGGCCGGACGGATCTCACCGGTGAGGCCCGGACCTGCACAAATGTGTGACAACGTCGATGTACAGTTCTGCGCGCAGTTTGGGTACAGTTCAGGAAGCCGCCCCTTGCGAGGGTGTCGGAAGTGGCATCCGGAAGATCTCGGTGGACGCCGGGGTCCGGAAGCCGCGCAGGCCGCCCCTCTGCGGAGGGTGTCGGACGTGAGCCCGGGAAGGTCCCGCCCGCGCCGCACGACGGCGATACGCGACGGGTCCCGGGCTCGCGGTCTGTTCATGCCTCGTAGTAGGTCAGCGTGCCGGCGAAGTGCTCGATGTAGCTCGCGTCCCCGCGACGTTCCGCCCCGACCGCGCCGGCTACGACGTCCGGCACCCACAACAACAGGTCGGAAGGTCCGGGCAGGTGCTCGATGCGCAGTTCAGGGCCCACCAGACGCTGCGAGCGCAGCGCGTTGAGGAGCTCGACGTCCCGCGCGTTCTGCCGGTGCTCCCGAGACTCCATGTAGACCTCGACGACCCCGGCCGCGTAGATCTCGGGCAGTGAGCCGGGTCAGGCACTGCCGGCGGCGTCGTTCGGGCTTCGCGGTCTGGTCGACGCGGACGACCAGCAAGTGCAGCGCCGGCACCCGGCCGATGGCCTCGGCGACCGCCGCCCGGCGCTTGTCGTCCTCGTGAGTCCAGTGCAGCTTCTTCTGCCCGGGCAGGCACAGACCACCCACCACGGCCCGCGCCTGATCCTGCTCGACGTCCTCGATCAGCGCAGCGGCCACCAGGTAGGGTGCCAGCCGAGCCGAACCGCGGGTACGGCTCAGACTCGTCGAGGTACGCGGTCCAGGTCATAGCGGACCTATCGTCCCCGAGCACACCGACAGATCCGCCGACCACCCCGAGTCCCGCCCGGGAGCTGCTCAGCTCGTACGTCAGCCGCCCGCCGATGATCCGGCGGGCGCGGCCGAGAGCGTTGTTGCCGAACGACTCGCCCACATGTGCACGGGCAGGTGGTCACCCGCGGATGTGCAGTCAGCGGCCTGCCGTTCCCCGAGCTGCGCGGCCGCCGTCGTCCCGCACGGGGTGGTCGGCTGTGCGGTCATGGGATTGTCCCTCTGTGGAGCGGTCGATCCGTCGGGAAAGAGCCTGCTTGTCGGGGTGCGGAGCCGCGACGATGTCTCCCCGTCGATCGACTGTGGTGCCAGCACCACCGGTGCGGGGTTGCTCCCGGTCGGCGGTCCCAGGGCGCCCCGTAGGGTGCCGTTCCATGGCGGATGCCCCGGACACCGCGCCCGACACCCGGCCCGACGCTCCGGCACCGGCCGACAGCGACCCGGCCCTTCGCCACCACGGCGATGCGGAGGTCTCCCCCGGTCTGCTCGACTTCGCCGTGAACGTGCAGGGCGATGCCCCGCCGCGCTGGCTGCGCGACCGGCTCGTCGTCGCGCTCGACGACCTCGCCCGCTACCCGACCGCCGCCGCCGACGCCCGGGCCCGCGCCGCCGTCGCCGCCCGGCACGGGCGCCGGCCCGACGAGGTGCTCGTCCTCGCGGGCAGCGCCGAGGGCTTCGCGCTGCTCCCGGCCGTGCGCCCGCGGCTGGCGGCGATCGTGCACCCGGGCTTCACCGAACCCGAGGCGGCGCTGCGCGCTGCCGGGGTGCCGGTCGTCCGTGTGCTCACCACCGAGGCCGACGGCCACCGCCTCCGTCCCGATGACGTCCCGGACAACGCGGACCTGGTCGTCGTCGGCAACCCGACCAACCCGACCGCCGTCCTGCACCCCGCCGAGGCGATCAGGACGCTGGGCAGGCCGGGGCGCGTGGTCGTCGTCGACGAGGCGTTCGCCGACGCCCTGCCCGGCGAGCCGGAGTCGCTGGCCGCCGCGGACGTCCCCGGCCTGCTCGTGTTCCGCAGCCTCACCAAGACCTGGGCCCTTGCCGGGCTCCGTGCCGGCTACGCGCTCGGCGAGCCTGCGCTGCTGGCCCGGCTCGCCCGCCCTCGGCCGCCGTGGCCGGTCTCCGCCCTCGCGCTGGAGGCGGTCGCCGCCTGCTGCGCACCCGAGGCTCTCGCCGCCGCGCGGCGCGCCGCCGAGGTGCTCGTCCGGCGGCGCGCCGCGCAGGCCGCGGCGCTCGCGGCCGTTCCCGGGGTCACGGTGCTCCCGGGCGTCGCCCCGTACCTGCTGCTCCGGCTCCCCGACGGGCAGGGGGAGCGAGTCCGCGCCGAGCTGCGCGCCGCAGGCGTGGCGGTCCGGCGCGGCGATACCTTCCCGGGCCTGTCACCGGACCACCTGCGGGTCGCCGTCCGGTCCGCAGAGCAGGTGCAGCAGCTGGTCCACGGCCTGGCCACGGCGCTGGCCACGGTGCCCGCATGAGCGAGCGTGCGAGCGGATCGATGTCACAGCGCCCCCCGCGCAGCGCCCAGCCCCCGCGCAGCGCCGAGCCCCGCGCAGCGCCGACCGAGCGAAGCGAGGGAGTGCGATGAGCAATCATGACCGTGCTGCTCGGCGGACCGGGAAAGCGCTGCGCCGTGCTGATGAACCAGTCCTCGCGGGACCACACCCTCCTGGCCGTCAGGCCTTCGCCGGGGCCCGGCAGGGGCGCCGTCTCATCTCAGTCCTCGCGGGACAAGCGACCGAAGCGCTCCCTGCCGGGATTCACCGTGCGAAGGGAAGGTAAAGCCATCAGCGCCCGGCTGGCCG
>JAEUJO010000301.1 GCA_016794615.1 Pseudonocardia sp.
GATCGGTCACGCCGCCGACGCCCGGCTGCGGGTGCCGGGAAAAGGGGGTCCTCAGTGGGCTGCGCGATACGCCTCGAGGATCGTCGACGGGATCCGCCCGCGCTCGGAGATCTTCATACCCTGCGTTGCGGCCCATTTGCGAATGGACTGGTTGTGCTCCCGGTCCGACGTGGGGCGGGCCGGTGCGGCGGAGCCGTAGCCCGAGCGCCGCCCACTTCGACGGCGCGCCACGGAAATGTACGGTGCGAGTGCCTCGCGCAATTTGGCACTGTTCTTCGCGGACAGGTCGATCTCGTACGATCTGCCGTCCACGGCGAACCGTACCTGCTCCGTGGCCTCGCCGCCGTCGAGATCGTCCACCAGGATGACTGTCGTCTGCTTCGCCACGTGCCCGCCCCCCGTGCCAATACCGCACGCTCGCGGGCACGTCGGCGCACGCCCGAGCTGATGGTGATCGGGCTATGTGTGTTCCGCGGAGTGTGATACCGAGATAGTCGATCTTGCTCAATTAACTCCAGGACCACAATAGGTGAGGCCGCCCGCCATTGTCGATATCGGCGTGACCGGACGCGTCCCTTTCTCAGCCGACGGCGGTCCACCAGTCGGTCGGCAGGGCAGCGGCGGTCGCGTCGAGCCGTTCGCCCGGACGGGGCACGGCGATGCGGACCCCGGCGGCCTGCGCCGCCGCGCGCAGTCGCTGCACGGGCTCCATCCACGGGTGGAAACCGAGGTTGAACGTCGCCCAGTGGATCGGCATGAGCAGTGCCGGGTGGTCGCTCGTCAGGTCCCGGTGGGCCTGCACGGCCTCCTCCGGGTTCATGTGGATCGACGGCCACCGCTCGCTGTAGGCCCCGATCGGCAGCACGGTGAGGTCGAACGGGCCGTAGGCGCGGCCGAGGTCGGCGAAGGCCGGGGTGTAGCCGGTGTCGCCGCCGAAGAACGCCCGGTGCGCCGGCCCGGTGACGACCCACGACGACCAGAGCGTGGTGTTGCGGCGCAGCCCGCGCCCGGAGAAGTGCCGGGCCTCCGTGCACGTGAGGGCCAGGCCGCCGACCTGGACCGACTCGTCCCAGTCGAGCTCGACGACGCGGGCGTCCGGCACCCCCCAGCGGCGCAGGTGGTTGCCGAGCCCGAGGGGGACGACGAACGGCGCCTCCCCGGCGTGGAGCAGGGCGCGCACGGTGGGCAGGTCGAGGTGGTCGTAGTGGTCGTGGGAGAGCACGACGGCGTCGACGGGCGGGAGCGCGGACAGCGGCACCGGCGCGGGGTGCAGCCGCCGGGGGCCGATGGTCGGCGACGGTGAGACCCGCTCGCCCCAGACCGGGTCGGCGAGCACCCGGTGACCGTCGACCTCCAGCAGCACCGACGAGTGCCCGTACCAGGTCAGCGCCAGCGGTGCAGGCGTGGCCGGCGCCGGGTCGGCCGCGAGCGGGACCGGCGCGGCGGGGCGTCCGATCGACCCCCGCGTCAGCATCGCGCGGAGCACGGCGAGCAGCGTGCCGCGGGTCACGACCTCGTCGGGCAGGGTGTTGTGGAACCGTCCGTCCGCCACGTGACCCGAGCCGGCCGCGGCCGCGCGGTCCGCCGTGTCCCGCAACCGGGGCGCGGGGGCGCCCAGCGCCGTCGGCAGGCCGAGTGCCGCGCGGCTGAGGGCCACCGCGGCGACGGCGATCGCCGCGGTCGGAACGAGGGACCGCAGGTGCATGGGTCCAGCCTAGGAGGGTGCTGAGAGGGTGCTGAAGAACCGGGCCCCACGGCCGACTCGAACCCTCACGACACAGGTCACGCTTCAGCGTCGGCCGTGGCCGGCGGTTTTTCAGGATTCTTCTGGGAAGGTTCCCGCCGCGGCGGGCGGCGCGCCGCGCCGGACCGCCCGGACGGGGTGGTGCGCTGCGGGATCGGGCGCTACGGTCCCCGACGTCTCGGACGGTCGATTACCTCGGCGGACAGTGAGGTCGGACGACGGTAGAGTACCCGCCCGTGGACTACCTGCCCGGCCCTCCGACCGACGCCCGTCCCGAGCTGGTCCGGCTGCTGCAGTGCTACGTGGTCGAGGCCGTGCGGCTCGGACGGGCCTTCGCCGAACGGCACGGCATGCATCCGACCGACTGGGCCGCGTTGCTCGCCGTGCTCCACGGCGACCGGATCGGCAGCCCGCTGACGCCCGGCGATCTCGGTGAGTGCCTCGGCATCTCCTCCGGCGCGACGACGGCCGTCGTGGACCGGCTGGAGCGCGCAGGCCACGTTCGCCGCGTGCGCGACGACCGGGACCGGCGTCGGCTGACGCTGCACCGTGCGGACAGCGCGACGGCCCTGCTCGGCGCGTTCTGCGGGCCCCTCGACGCGACCATGGACGAGATCGTCGCGGGGTACTCGGTCGGGGAGCTGGCCGTCGTGCAGCGCTTCCTCGGCGACGCGGTCGGCCAGGTCGGCGAGCTCCGGCGGTGCGTGGGGAGCGATGAGACCGCTCAGGCGGGCGGCAGGGTCACGGCGATCTCGCGACCCAGGGTGTAGCCGTCGCGGAGGGTGAGCCCGTCACCGCTCCAGAACCGGCCCGGGTCGTACCAGTGCGGGCGGCGGTCCGGCGGCAGCAGGCCCATGTCCTCGTAGGTGACGGCGACGACCTCCGCGCAGTAGGCACTCTCGACGGTGCCGTGCGCGGGTGCGCCACCGGTCGCGGAGTCGCCGCGGCGGCGCCGGGCCGGGAGCCGCCCGCGCAGCCACCGTCCGGCCAGCCGGGCCATCGACGGGAACGGGGTGCCGTCGAGCCGGGCGACCGTGCGCAGCAGCGCGTCCTCCATCTCCGGGGTGACCGCGGGCTCGGCGGGCCCGGACAGCTGGCGCAGCCAGGCTCGCTGGCCGTACCGGCGGCCCCACTGGAGCACGGCGGCGTGCAGGTCGTGCAGCTGCACGCCCCGTTGCCGGTGTCCCGACCAGGCATCGGGGAGGGCGCGGCCCAGCTCCGCGTGCCAGAGCAGCGGTGGCAGGTCGTCGAGCACGACGGCCATGCCGACGTGGTTGACCGGCGCGTTCGTGAACTGCTGGATCGCGCGGTCCGCTCCGCTGCGGCCGCGGAAGAGCCAGAGGTCGCCGGTGCGGGTCACCGCGGCCGCGGCGTCGAGGTCGAGCGCGACGCCCACGGACCGCCGGAGGCGCCGGCCGCGGTCGGCCTGGGACATGGGGCAAACTTAGGACCCATGTCGCGGCGCCGGATCCCGTGGGGCTCGCTGTGCAAGCTGCTCGGCGTGGCCGGGCTGGCCGGGGTGGCCGCAACGGGGGTCGTCGCGGCCCGGGACGAGCGGCGGCGCCGGGCGTACACCCCGGACGAGGTGCGGGCGCGGCTGCAGGAGCGGGTGGCGGTGGCCCAGGAGAACGCGGCCCAGGACGGCACGGCCGAGGACGGCCCGGCCGAGGACGGCACGGCCCAGGACGGCACGGCCCAGGACGGCACGGCCCCGGACGAGGCGGGGCCGGGTCGCCCGCACGTCCACGGCCGCGGGTAACCGGCTGGTCAAGGACCACGCTGCGCGATTGCGCGGGGGACCGGATCGGTATCGTCTGAGGTCCACCACCCGTTCATCAACATCCGCGGAGGACTCGCCGTGAAGGTCGCCCACCTCGTCAGCTCTTTCCTCGAGGACGGCGGCCCGGGGGACGAGCTCGTGGATCTCGCGGCTGTCTCCGGCACCACCGGCGTCGAGCCCGTCGTGGTGGTGCTCGGGTCGTCCGGTGACCGGTGGGAGGTCTCCCGGCTGCGGCGGCTCGGGGTCCCGGTCGTCGAGCTGGGGCTGGCCCCGTGGGACCCGCGCGCGGTGCGGCGGACGGCCCGGGTGCTGCGCGAGCACGGCGTCGACCTGGTGCACACGCACCGCCGGAACGCGGATGTGATCGGGGGGCTGGCCACACGGCTCGGGCGAGGCCCGGCGCTGCCGCTGGTGTCGACGCTCTACACGGTCGAGAACCTGCCCTCGAACCCCGCGGACCGGCTCCGGCGTACCGCGAAGATCCTGCTGCGGCGCCGGGTGGCGGCGCGGACGGTCGCCATCTCGCACCTGCAGCGCGAGCGCTACCGGCGGTTCTCCGGGACCGACCGCGGCCTGGTGATCGTGCCCAACGGCCTCGCGGACCCCGGCCTGCTGTCAGCGGACGAGCGCGCGCGGGTGCGGAGCGCGCGCGGTGTCGCCGACGACGGGATCCTCGCCGTGTCCGCCGCTCCGATGCGCCGCGGCCAGGGCCAGGACCTGCTGCTCGACGCCGTGAGCGCGGTGCCCCCGAGCGTCTCCCTGACCGTCGTCCTGCTCGGTGACGGGCCGCTGCGGCCGTGGCTGGTGTCGCGCGTCGAGGCGGACGAGGTGCTCGCCGCCCGGGTGCACTTCGAACCGCGGACCCCGCACGACCCGGCCCGCGACGTGATCGGCGCCGCCGACCTGTTCCTGCACACGGCGCGCTCGGGCGCGCTGCCGCTGCCGCTGATCCGGGCCGTCGCGCTCGGCGTGCCCGCCGTGGCCTCGCACGTCGGCGGCGTCCCGGAGATCGTGACGCGCGGCACGGGGCTGCTCGTGCCGCTGGACGCCGACTCCATCGCGGACGCCGTCGTGCGGCTCGCCGCGGACCGCGCGCTGCGGGCGCGGCTCGGAAAGGGCGCACGGGGGCACTTCCTGGCCACGTTCGAGGCCAGGGGCTGGGCGGTGCGGCTGCGCGGGGTCTACGACGAGGTGCTCGCGCGGGTCCCGGCCGAGCCGGTGTCGCGGCCCGTCGGGTCGGGCCCGGCGACGCTGCCGCCCACCTTCTTCGACGCCCGGTAGAACGTCGGGCCACTCGGTCGGGCACCATGGGAGGTGTCCGGTTCGTCCAGTCCGTCACCTGTCGATCCGCCGTGCCCCGTTGGGGCGTCGATCGGCGGGATCGGCACAGCCTCCGGGAGCCTGCCTCGTGTCGCTCGTACCCCTTCCCGTCCACGGCCGCGTCTTCCGCGCGCTTGCGATCGCCGAGGCCTGCTCGTGGGTGGGTCTGCTGATCGGGATGTTCGTCAAGTACGTCGTGATACAGAACGAGATCGGCGTCCGGGTCTTCGGCCCGATCCACGGCGTGCTCTTCCTCGCCTACGTGGTGGCCGCGATCGCGGTCGCCCGGCCGCTGGGCTGGGACCGGCGGACGCTGCTGCTCGCGCTGGGTGCGAGCATCCCGCCGCTGTGCACGCTGTGGTTCGAGCGGTGGGCGCTGCGCACGGGGCGACTCGGCCACCCGGCGCAGGCCGTCTCCTGAGCGGAGACCGCCTGCGGTGCAGCCGGTGCGGCGGACCGGTGTCGGCGCGGTCGGGTTGAGTCGGCGCGGCGGGGTGTGACGGGGCCGGTCGGCCGGGGCGGTCGCACCCGTCGCTCGCGCCCGCCGCCCTCGCCCGGGTCCCGGCTATCCCTCGTCGAGGGCCCGGTAGAGCGGGCGGAGCAGCTCGACGACGTCGCGGCCGCGGGTGGCCAGTGCGAGCGCCGGCACCCGGTCGAGCAGCGCGTCCGGCGGTGTGGGCGGTCCGGCCGGGAGCTCCGGTGACCCGCCCGCGTAGAACGTGACGGGGTCCGTCGGCAGCGGCGGTGGCTCGGGGGCCCGGGTGCGGCGGGCGCGCAGCTCGTCCAGCACGGTGTCGCGGTCGCGGCCGCGCAGTGCGAGCACCGCGAACGGGTCCGCGTCGAACCGCTCGGCGAGCAGGTAGAACACCGCCGCGAGGTGCTTGCACGGCACGGTGGCGTCCGGGCAGGTGCAGTCCATGGTGAGGTCGGCGCCTCCGGCGGGGAACAGCGCCACACCCTGCGCCCGGACGACGTCCTCGACCTCCCGGGGCAGCTCGCCCGCCAGCATCGCCGCGGTCAGGGACGCGTCCGCGGCCAGCGCGTCGAGCACGGCGGTCCACTGCGCCTTGCCCAGCGTCGGGACCCCGATCCGCACCCGGTACGGGCGCGGGGCGCTGCCCTGCACCCTGGCGGTGGCCGCACCCGCGTCGACGTGCAGGGACACGGTTTGTCCCTTGCGGGCGTACGTGCGACCGCGGGCGAGCCGGCCGCCGACCCCGGCGGCCTCCAGTACCGCCAGGAAGCGGGCCGACCACCAGGTGCGCGCGACCTGGCCGCGTTTGGCGTTGATCTGGATGCCCCCGCGGACGGGGCGGGGAGCCGCCGGGGGAGCGGCGCGCCAGAACGGCTGCCCGTCGTCGGTGCTGTCGCCGTCGTCGGCCCAGTTGCGTGGGCTCATCCGGCGACCCGCACCGGCTCGGCGCTGTCGTCCTGACCCGCCTCGTCGTCCTTGCCCGCTTCGTCGTCCTGTGCCGCGTCGGCGCCGAGGGTGAACAGCTCGCGCAGCGTGGCCGTGGACAGCTCGGTGAGCCAGCCCTCGCCGTCGCCGACCACCAGCTCGGAGAGCGCGCGCTTCGACCGCACCAGCGCGTCGATCCGCTCCTCGATGGTGCCGGGGCAGGAGAACGTGCGGACCTGCACCGTCCGGCGCTGCCCGATCCGGTACGCGCGGTCGGTGGCCTGCTGCTCGACGGCCGGGTTCCACCAGCGGTCGAGGTGCACGACGTGCGTCGCAGCCGTCAGCGTCAGCCCGGTGCCGCCCGCCTTGAGCGAGGCCAGCAGCACCGGCGGGCCGGCACCGCCCTGGAAGCGCCGGACGATCTCCTCGCGCCGCCGCCGCGGAACGCCGCCGTGCAGGAACGCGATCTCCGTGTCCAGCCGGGCCGACAGGTGCGGGACGAGCAGGTGCCCGAACTCGGCGAACTGGGTGAAACACAGGGCGCGGTCGCCCTCCGCGAGAACCTCGGCGAGGATCTCCTCCAGGCGCACGACCTTGCCGGAGCGGCGGCCGATCGACGAGCCGTCGTGCAGCAGCAGGGCCGGGTGGTTGCAGACCTGTTTGAGCTTGGTCATCGCCGCCAGCACGTTGCCGCGTCGGGCGATGCCCGTGGAGTCTTCGATCTTCTCCAGCATGTCGTCGACGATCGTGCGGTAGAGCGAGGCCTGCTCGCGGGTCAGCCGGTAGCCCTGGGTGATCTCGATCTTGTCGGGGAGGTCGTCCACGATCGTCGGATCGGTCTTGACCCGCCGCAGCAGGTAGGGGCGGGTGGTGCGGCGCAGCAGCTCCGCGGCGGCGGCGTCCGCGTGCCGCTCGACGGGGACGGCGAAGCGCGTCCGGAACCGCTCGGCGGTGCCCAGGATGCCCGGGTTGAGCACGTCCATGATCGCCCAGAGCTCGGCGAGGCGGTTCTCCACCGGGGTGCCGGTGAGCGCGACGCGCTGCCGGGCCCGGAACCGGCGGACGGCGCGGGCCGGCAGCGAACGGGCGTTCTTCACGGCCTGGGCCTCGTCGAGCACGAGCCGGTGCCAGTCGACCCCGGCGAGGTCGTCGGCGTCGCGTGCGGCGGTCGCGTAGGTGGTGACCAGGAGGTCCGTGTCTCCGGCTGCGCCGCGCAGGTCGTCGCCGCGCGGCCGGCCGGGGCCGTGGTGGGCGCGTACCCGCAGATCCGGGACGAAGCGGGCGGCCTCGCGCTCCCACGTGCCGACCATCGACATGGGGCAGAGCAGCAGTGTCGGGCCCGGCTGCGTCCCGTCGCGGTCGACGGACTCGAGGGCGAGCAGCTGGACGGTCTTGCCCAGACCCATGTCGTCGGCCAGGCAGGCGCCCAGCCCGAGCGACGAGAGGAACGCCAGCCAGGCGACGCCGCGTTGCTGGTAGGGCCGCAGCTGCGCGGTGAACGTGGCGGGCGGCTCGACGGGTGTGAGCGTCCGGTCCGCGGTGCCGGCGAGCAGGTCGCCGAGCCACCCGGCCGCGTCGATGCCGGTCAACGGCAGGGGCAGGTCGTCGGCCGGGCCGCCCGCGGCGAGGGCGAGCACGTCGGCGGCCGTCGGCGGCCGGCGGTCGCCCCGGCGGAGGAACTCCAGGCCGCGGCGCAGCGCGGCCTGGTCCACGCTCACCCAGGCCCCGCGCAGCCGCACCAGCGGGGCCTTCGCGGCGACGAGGGCGGCGATCTCCTCCTCGTCGAGGGCCGCGTCGGCGCCGTCGCCGACGGCCAGCGACCAGCGGAACTCGGCGACCTGCTCGCGGCCCAGCCCGCCACGCACGACGACACCCTGCGCGGGGGCGCTGCGGGCGGACAGCCGCAGCCCGACCCGGCGGGCGCCGTCCCAGCCTGCGGGCAGCTGCACCGCGAACCCGGCGTCGACGAGCAGTGCGGCACCGGCGACGAGCACGTGGTGGGCGCCCTCCGGGCTCAGGTCGAGCCCGTCGGGGCGGGCGGTCTGGAGCGCGTCGGCGAGTGGCGGGTAGACGCGGGCGGCCCGGCCGAGCTCGGCGAGCAGCATCTCCTGCGGTTCTGCGATCAACCGGTCCGCAGCACCGGTCCACACCTGCGTCGCGGCGACGAGCAGGCTGGGGTCGCTGCTGGACTGCAGGAGGAACTCCAGCCGCCAGCGGGTGCCGTCACCGGTGTGGTCCTGATCCTCGGACAGGGCCCGGATCTCGGCGAGCCGGAAACACGCGCGGGCGGCGCCGGGCGGCTCGGCGCCGACGGCGTCCCACGCGGCCACGGCCTCGGCCAGCGGGCCGACCGCCGTGCGGGCGGGCAGCCGGCCGCCGGGGGAGGTGAGGGCGGTCAGCCAGGCGTCGACGGCGCCCCGCCCGCCGCGGTGCGCGACTCCGGCACGGGCGAGCCGGTCGCGGACGGCGCCGTCGACCAGGACGTCGAGCGCGTCCGCGACGAGCGCGGCCGGGTCGGCCGGGGCGTCCGCGCGGCCGGCGGCCTCGGCCCGGGCCACCGGCGGCATCGTGGCGACGAGCGCCTCGACCGCGGCCTGATCGAGGCCCTGCACGACGGGCCGCCAGCGGGCGCGCGCCGCGGAGCCGGCCCGCTCCAGGGTCGGCAGCACGTGGCCGCGGCGGGCGAGGTCGTCGGCGAACGCGACGACGGCCCGCACGTGCGCGACGGACGCGCCGTAGCGCGGCTCCTCCGCCGGGTCGTCGAGCTCCGCCGGGTCCACGGCGACGGCGGGCACGGCCCACGCCCCCAGCTCGGGTGTCCCGCGGGGCGCGGGACCGGGTGCGGAGCGGACGAGCTCGGGGGACGCCAGCGGTCCGCCGGAGCGGGCCGGGAGCAGGAGCGTGACCTGGGTGGGCGTGCCGGGGTGCAGCGTCGCCAGCGCGGTGGCGGGCACCGCGAACGGGTGCGGCCGGGCGGTGCGCAGGGCCCGGCTGCGCCCGGTGGCGGGCCGCTCCCCGTCCTCGGCCCACAGCAACACGCCCCGCCCCGGTGACCACAGGGCGTGCACCACCAGCATCCCGCCACCCTACGACCGCGCCCCGACGCCTCCGTGCACAGCGCCGAGGCGCGCGCGATCAGGTCAAAGCCCGACCTGCGGGCGCAGGTCGGCGGGCACGAGGTCGAGGTACTCGCTGTGACGGGCGATGTACCCGCGGACGAACGGGCAGTCGGGCCGGACCGCGAGGGCCCGGCCGCGCGCCGAGTCGAGCGCCGCGCGGATGAGGATCGACCCGAGCCCGCGGCCCTCGAAGGCGTCGTCGATCTCGGTATGGACGAACACGATCAGCCCGGGGTCCGCCATGCGGTACTGCGCGAACCCCGTCAGGCCACCGCCGACGTGGATCTCGAAGCGCGACCGTTCGACGGCGTCGTGGACGGTGGGTTCGGTAGGGGTGGTCATGGTCTGCTCCCGGTGTCCGTGCCGCGGGTCCCCGACGAGGACCCGGGCGTCCTGCTCGCGCAACCGCCTGCCGGGCCGCGTTCCTCCCCGGCGAACCCGAACCGCGCGACGGACGCCCGGGGACCGCCGCGGTGGCGCCACGGCGCCGGCTCAGGCACCGGCGATCTCGGTCAGGAAGGCGCGCACCGCGTCCCGGGCGCCCTCGGTGATCTCGGTGCCGTGCGTGAACGCGACGCGCTCGTACTCGAGCTCGCCGAGGACGTGCGCCGTCTGCTCGTTGAGCCGGAAGTCCGTGCAGAGCGGGCGGGGGCTGTACCGCAGCTGCCGGACGTTGAACAGCGCATCACCGGTGATCAGCGTGGCCGAGGGTTCGTGCAGCAGGGAGACGTGGCCCGGGGTGTGCCCGGGGGTGGCCACGATCCGCAGCCCGCCGCCGACGTCGAGCACCTGCCCGTCCGACAACCGCTCCCCGACCGCCACCGGCGGGAACCCCCCGGCCGGGAGCCGCGTCATCAGCCGGCCGAGGAGCAGCGACGGGTCGAAGTCGGGTGCCCGGCCGGCCTCGGCGTGCGGCGCGTCCCGCTCGTGCACCGCGACCGGAGCGCCGGTGCGTGCGACCATCTCCGCGGCCCCGCCGGCATGGTCGCTGTGCGCGTGGGTGAGCACGATCCGGACGACGTCCCCCGGGTGCCGCCCGACGGCGCGCAGCCCGGCCACGATCCGCGCCGGCGCCCGCTTGATCCCGCAGTCGACGAGCGTGACCGATCCGTCGTCGTCGACGAACGCGAACGAGTTCGTCGCCGCGGCGCCGATGGTCGGGATCCGGACGACTCCGGGGGCCAGCTCGATCGCGGGGACGCGCGCCACGCCGCCGACCCTACGGGCCCGGGCCGCCGGCCGCCGGGACCGCCGCGTCCCCCGCGGCGTTCCCGGCCACGTCTCGTCCTCCCGGTGGCGCCCGGGGCACCACCCGCCGGGCCTGCGGACGGCGCGGCGGCGCCACCGACGTACGCCCTGGCACCGGCATCCTCCGGTGCCCGCGCGCCTGAACCCGATCGGGGGAGCGCGCCCGTAGCATCCCCGCCGTGATCACAGCCGGCGGGCGATCCCGTGCGGCGACGGCCGTGCCCGCGTGGTTCCTGCTGCCCGGCCTGGGCGCGCTCCTGGCTTCCGTGGTCGCGTACGTGCAGTACCAGAGCTACGTCCCCGCCGTGGGGCTCGATCTCGAGATCTACCGCGAGGCCGTCCAGGCGTTCCGGGCGGGCCGCCCGGTGTACGACCTGACGTACGCGCTCGGGCTGCCCTACACCTACCCGCCGGTCACGTTGTCGCTGCTCACGCTGCTGGTGACGGTCGACCCGGCCGGGGCGCTGTCCGTCATGACGGCGCTGGGCATCACCGCCGTGTTCCTGACGATCTGGTTCGTCACGGGGCTGACGGGCTATCGCGGGATCGCCGGCCGGACCGGGGTGGCCGCAGCGGTCACCGGGCTGGCGCTGTGGCTCGAGCCGGTCAGCTCGAACCTCTCCCTCGGCCAGGTCAACGCGTTGCTGATGCTGCTGGTCGTCGCCGACCTGGCGACGCCCGACCGGGTCTGGCTCAAGGGCGCCGGCATCGGTGTGGCGTCGGCCTGCAAGCTCGTCCCGGGGATCTTCGTCGTGTACCTGGTGCTGACCCGCCGCTTCCGTGCAGCCGCCATGGCCGCGGCGGCGTTCGCGGTGCTGACCGCCGCCGGGTGGGTGACCGCGCCGGAGGCGTCCGACGTCTACTGGCTGCACGGCCTGTTCCTCGACCCGTCGCGGGTCGCGGCCGCGACGGGCCCGGAGTTCGTCGCGAACCAGTCGGTGCGCGGCTTCCTGCTGCGCAGCTTCGGCGACACGGTCGGCGCGGCCGCGATGTGGGTCCTGCTGGTCCTGGCGATCACCGGGGCGGGGCTGACCCTCGCCCGGCTCGCGCACCGCCGCGGCGAGGAGGCGGTCGCGGCGGTGACCGTCGCGTTCACCGCGCTGCTGGTCTCCCCGGTGTCCTGGTCGCACCACTGGGTGTGGGTCGCGGTGCTCCTGCCGGTGCTGCTGGACGTCGTGCTGCGCACGGGCGGCCGGGTCCAGACCGTCGCCGCAGGCCTGCTCCCCGCGTGGACCCTGATGCTCCTGACGTGGCCGCTGCCGTCGCGGGTCGATGGACCGCCGGGCGCGAACGGCATCATCTGGGTCGCCCACCTGCAGAGCCAGCCGCTGCACTGGTTCGGCGAGAACATGTACGTCCCGGCCGTTCTGGGCACGATGCTGCTCGGATTCCGGTGGCTGCGGGAGGATCCCGGCGCC
>JAEUJO010000366.1 GCA_016794615.1 Pseudonocardia sp.
TCCCAGCTGACGTACTCGGCAGGGTCGGGGTCGAACGCCGGCTCGTGCGGGCGCATGTGGCCCTCCTCGAGCAGTTGCTGCAGGCTCGCCCGCAGCAGGCTCCACTCGTGGAAGTGCTGCTCGCCGCAATCCGCGCAGTCCACGACGATCCCACGCACCCCGCGGGACTCGAGGAGCGCCTGATAGACGGCCAGGTCGGCCAGGTCGGCCACGACCTCGTCCCGCTCGACCTCGCTCATCTCCTCGGGCTCCTCCGGTGCGGGGGCATCGAGGGAGAGCGCCGGGTCGTGGGGGTCGCCGGCGAAGGGATCTGGCGGCAGTGCGTCCGATGACACAACACTCAGGCTACTCGCCCCCACCGACTCCATACCCGCGCGTGCGCCGCGCGTCCCGGGTTCGCAGAAGATCGCCGGAGGAACATCGCCTGACGGCCGGGTCCAGCTCTCCGGGGGATCGATACGATGGGGTGAGCGGGATCGCCCACGGTCCCGGTTCGGATCGACTTCTCGGCGACACGAGCGCCGGTGAGGGGTTGCCAGGATGACCAGCGAGATCGTCACCGGGCTGCCGCCCAAGTTCGCCATGCTCGGCCTCACGTTCGACGACGTGCTGCTGCTGCCGGCCGAGTCGGACGTCGTGCCCGGACAGGCCGACACGGGCACACAGCTCAGCCGGCGCGTCCGGCTGAACGTGCCTCTGGTCTCGTCGCCGATGGACACCGTCACCGAGTCGCGGATGGCCATCGCGATGGCCCGGGCGGGCGGGCTCGGCGTGCTGCACCGCAACCTCGCCCCGGAGGAGCAGGCGGCTCAGGTCGAGGTGGTGAAGCGGTCGGAGGCCGGGATGGTGACCGATCCCGTCACCTGCTCGCCGGACGACACGCTCGCCGACGTCGACGCCCTCTGCTCGCGCTTCCGGATCTCCGGGCTGCCGGTCACCGACGGCGAGGGCAAGCTCGTCGGGATCATCACGAACCGTGACATGCGCTTCGAGATGGACCACAGCCGTCCCGTCCGTGAGGTCATGACACACGCCCCGCTGGTCACCGCCAAGATCGGTGTGTCCGCCGAGGCCGCGCTCGGCCTGCTGCGGCGCAACAAGCTGGAGAAGCTGCCGATCGTCGACGGCGCGGGCATCCTGCGCGGGCTCATCACCATCAAGGACTTCAACAAGACGGAGAAGTACCCGCTGGCCACGAAGGACCCCGACGGCCGGCTGGTCGTCGCGTCCGCCGTGGGCGTCGGCGAGGAGTCGTACGCCCGGGCGATGACGCTGGTCGAGGCCGGCGTGGACGTGCTCATGGTCGACACCGCGCACGGCCACTCGCGGCGCGTGCTGGAGATGGTGGCCAAGCTGCGGGCCGAGGTCGGGGACTCCGTGGACGTCGTCGGCGGCAACGTCGCCACCCGGGTCGGCGCCCAGGCCCTGGTCGAGGCCGGGGCGGATGCGGTCAAGGTCGGCGTCGGCCCGGGCTCGATCTGCACCACGCGGGTGGTGGCCGGTGTCGGTGCGCCCCAGATCACCGCGATCTACGAGGCGTCGCTGGCCTGCAAGGAGGCAGGTGTCCCGGTGATCGGCGACGGTGGCATCCAGTACTCCGGCGACATCGCGAAGGCGATCGCCGCCGGGGCGAGCACGGTGATGCTCGGCAGCCTGCTCGCGGGCACCGCGGAGTCGCCGGGCCAGCTGATCTTCGTCGGCGGCAAGCAGTTCAAGACCTACCGTGGCATGGGGTCGCTGGGGGCGATGCAGTCGCGCGGCGACGCGAAGTCCTACTCCACGGACCGCTACGCGCAGGACGACGTGCTCAGCGAGGACAAGCTCGTCCCCGAGGGGATCGAGGGCCGGATCCCGTTCCGTGGGCCGCTGGCACAGGTCGTGCACCAGCTCGTCGGCGGCCTGCGGTCCGGCATGGGATACGCCGGTGCGCCGACGATCCAGCGCCTGCAGGAGGCGCAGCTCGTGCGGATCACGGCAGCGGGGCTGAAGGAGAGCCACCCGCACGACGTCACGATGACGGTGGAGGCCCCGAACTACGTGGGGCGTTAACCCCTGGTGCCCCGTCCAGCAACGTTCACCCGGTTTCTCGGCGGCCCAACCGCCCGCCGGCTGCGTTGTCGGAAGGCCCGAGTACGCCCGGTACGAGGGCCTTCCTCCGCCTTGCCGGACGAACGCCTGGATCCACCGACAACCCGACCA
>JAEUJO010000330.1 GCA_016794615.1 Pseudonocardia sp.
GGCGGCGGCCCGCTGTGCTGCGGCCTTCTGCGCGGCCGCACGCTCGGCTGCTGCCTTCGCCGCCGCACGCTGGGCCGCGGCGCGGCGCTCGGCGGCCTGGCGCGCCAGGATGTCTCCCACGACCGACGCCGACTGGGTGCGCGCCTCCGTGGCGACTCCCCCCAACGGCAGGTTCATGACCGTGCCCACCTTCAGGACGGGAGCCGCCACCACCGGTCGGGCCGGCGGCGCTTCGGTGGGCAGCGCCGGGACCGCGGACGGACTGCGTATCGCCGCCAACGCGTGCAGGGGAACATCCGTCCGCCCCGTCGCCACGGCGAACCCCGCCACCATGGTGACGACGAGGACGGCGGCCAACCCCAGACGGGCGACCGCCTGCAGGACGGGTGCGCGGGGCAGGGTGACGTTCCCGACCCGGGGAACCGGGACGAGTGAGATCGGTGCGATCCCCTGGCTCACGAGGGACGCAGCATGATCGGACGCGACGTCACACGATCACGTTACGACACGGACAGGTGAACTGCCCACACCGAAATGAGGCGATTCTCTTCCGAACGCACGACCCGAGCCGTCAGCGGATGAATCGGAGCTTCCTCAGAAATCCCCGAACGCGGCCGCCGCGCTGCCGACAGGTCGGACAGACCACCGGGCCGCAGACCCCGCATTCGCTTCCGGGCCGCCGGTGTTCGTGGACGCGTGGCTGCCGGCCGGAGCCTTCCTCGCGGTCACCAGCCGTTGATCGAGTTCGTCGACCGCTCACCGTGTCGGCGCCGCCCCCGGACGACCGGTGCTCGGCCGATCCGGCGCCGGATCGAGGCCGGGATCGGCCACCGGCAGCCGGACCGTCGCGAGGCAGCCAGGTGGGTCCGTGACGGTGCGCAGGTCCAGCTCACCGCCCTCCCGGTCGATCAGCTGGGCACTGATGTGCAGCCCGAGGCCGGACCCGCCGGCCGCGGGATCGTGGACGCCGCGCTCCCGCGCGTCGTGCCCGAGCGCGGTCCGGAGGCCGGGCCCCTCGTCACGAACCTCGACGACGGCCCGGTCTCCCGCCCGGTATCCGCGAACGGTGACCGGAGCGCCCGGCGCGTGCCGGTCGCAGTTCACGAGCAGGTTGGTGACCACCTGGGCGAGCACCGCGGCATCGCCCCATGCGCGCAGGCCCGCCTCGACGTCCACCGTGATCTGCGCGCCCGCCGACCGGCGCAGCGTGACCAACCCGGCGAGCACCGGTTCGACGGCGTACTCGGCGCGCGGCGGCGCGTCCGGGGACTCGGACGCGAGCCCACGCCCGTCGAGGATCGTGTGCAACCGGGTCAGCTCCGACAGCACGGCGAGCTTGAGCCGCTGCTGCTCCTCGCCGTCCGTGCCCGAGCTGAGCAGGTGGGTGATCCCGGCGAGGCCCGCGAGCCCGTTGCGCAGCTCGTGGTCCCGCTCGGCGGCGAGTTCCTGCGCTCGTTCGAGGTGCAGTGCCGCGACCGTCAGCTCCTCCTGCTGGGCGAAGTGCTGCGAGCGCACCACAGCGAGCGACCACGCGACCAGGCGGACCAGGGCGACGAGGACGATCACCGCACCGACCAGCCGCAGCGCGGCGAAGGCCGGGTCGCCGACCGGTGCGCTCGTCGCCGCCCGGTACAGCTGGGCGACCGCCACGACCGCGAGACCGAGCCCGAAGCCCAACCGCGGCCCGCTGCGGCGCCGGTAGCCGTCCACGATGTGGCCGACCGCCACCGCGGTCCACGCCGGCAGCACCGCCCCGACGAGTACCGCCACCAGGATCCTGGTCGGGATGGCGGAGTCGGGAACCAGTGATGCCGCGATCGCGAGCAGGGCACCGACGACCATGAGCACCCACGCCGCAGCCGCGGGCAGGCGGTGCGGCGGCCGCAGCGACAGCACGAGCATCGGCAGCACCACGACGTACGTGACCACGCGGATCAGCAACAGCCGAGGTGTGTCGCCACCCGCCGCGAGCGCGCTGACGGGCAGCACCACCACCCCGTAGAGGACGAACGCCGCGGCCGCCCACGACCAGCGTGGATCGTCGCAGATCCGGCCCATCACCTCGGCGAGGAGCGCGGCCCCCGCCGTCACCGTCGCCGTCGCGACCGTGAGCACGAGGACGGCGGCGCCCGGCGGCCCCAGGCCGCGCACGGCAGGCGTCATCGCCAGAGCTGTCATGACCGCACAGACCGCCACGACGACCGTGGTGTCGGTGAGTGGTCGGGAGGGCCGCCACAGGCGACCCCCGGCACCCTCCGTCACTCCATTCACAGGCGTTCGCCCCCTCAAGCAACGCCGATCCCGGGAGAGGCCGATCCTACGGCCCACGCAGCGCGGCCTGGTGGTGTCGGATCGTGTGTCAGCCGGCTCGGCCGCGGCGGTGAAGAGCGACAGCCTCGAGCTGCGACCCGACCGCGGCGGAGATCGCGGTCGACCAGGGCCGGCCCCGGCGCCGGCGGGTCCGCCTCCTCGAGCACGCCCGCCCGGTCGACCGCGACCGGCCCGCCGGGCCTGGAAGCCTTCGGCGGTCAACGCAAAGGCCGGCGACGTACCGATGAGGTCGTGATCGTCGACGATCACGACGCCCGGGGCACCCTTCGGGCACGGGGACCGCTCGGACATGACCGCTCGCCCGGTCGGTACGGGCTCGTGCGTCGGTCACTGACCTCCGACCGACGAGCCGGTACCCGCGAGGTGCGGTGTCCGGTGTGCTGTCAGCGGCGGCGGGACCCTGCCTGGTCGGCGAGCATCCGCAGCCCGCTGAGCAGACCGCCGAGCAGGTCGCCCTCCTTGAAGAAGGCCACCATGCTCATGACGGCGAGCTTCGCGCCGCGATCGGGCAGTCGCACCCGTGCCTCGGGCCCGGTGACGACCTCGACCACCCGTTGCCCCGGGCTGACCGCCACGAGCACCGCCTCGTCCGAGCCCTCCATCTGCCCGTGCAGCCGCTGCACGGTGTCCGTCGGCGTACCGCCGAGCTCACCGAGGAACACGCTGAACCGCAGCCCGCTGTCGCGGCTGGCGAGGGTGAGCGCCTCGTCGAGCCGGCTGAGCTGCACGGGGGTGAACGGCAGGCCGGACAGGTCCGGCTCGGTGAAGACCTCCGCCGTCGAGACGCGCCCGGACGCGGTCACCACCGAACCGAGCGGCAGATCGTCGCTGCCGGGGTGAACCAGCGCGTGTCCGTGGTCGCTTGCGCCCATGTCCATGGTGCTCCCGGGGCTCGTCTCACCAACTACCACGTGCGCCTCCTCGCTCCCCCGCGACCGGCCGCGCGTGGGCGGCAGGCAGATGCGCACCCTCGGGGTTGGCCGTCCACCACAGCGGCTCGAAGTCCCACGGCTCACCCACGCGGTAGCGCCTGCGCTTCGACTTCTTCAGCCCCACCACCGCGAGGGAGACGAGGAAGTAGACGCCGACGACGGGGACCGCGAACCGCAGGAGTGTCTCGAGCACGCTCACGAGGCGGAAC
>JAEUJO010000332.1 GCA_016794615.1 Pseudonocardia sp.
CCCGGAGGTGAACGCGGCGGCGCAGGTCGTGTACCGGCGGGTCAGGCCATCGCGGCCGGGGTCTCCAGCGGGACGTTGAGCTGCAGCGTCCCGTCCGCGAGCACCGCCGTCGGACGCAGGCCCGCCCGGCGCAGCAGCCGGGTGATCCGCACCTCGTCCGCGGGCACGGTGCCGGTCAGCTCGCTCATCCCGAGCTCCTCGGCCGTCTCCGCGACGCGCCGCACCAGCGCGGTGCCCAGGCCCCGGTGCTGCCAGGTGTCCTCGACCAGCACCCCGAAGGTCGCGGTCGGGGTGGGTGACAGGGGGTCGGCCAGGTGCAGGTCCGCCAGGCCGACCGCGCTGCCCCCGTCGCGGGTCAGCGCGAGGATCGAACGCCCGCCGACCGGGTCGACCAGCGCGCGCAGTTGCTGCGGGTCCAGGCGCGGGGAGGGGCTGAGGAACCGCGCGCGCCGGGACTCCGGCGAGCAGCGCGCGTGCAGCGCGTCCACGAGCGGCACGTCCGACGGCCCCGCTTCGCGGAGCAGCACCTGGGAGCCGTCGTGCAGCAGCAGCAGCGTGTCGAGCGCCGGCTCCGGCGCGGGCGCCGTCAGCGACAGCTGGGCGGACAGCTCGAGCAGCGCGGCCGCGCGCGACAGCTCGGTGGCGGTGAACGGCCAGGCGCGGCCGAGCAGCAAGTGCTGCGCGCCGACCCGGATCGGGTGCGTGTGCAGGTCCGGGGCGGGTGCTGCGGCCGGGTCGACGAGCCGGGCGTGCAGCAGCGTCGCGACCGCGCGCGGCGCGCTCCCCGGGTCCGCCGCCACCATCCGGGCCAGGGCGAGCGCAGTGGTGACCGGGTCCGACAGCTCCGTCGCGTCCGCCGGGACGTGCAGGGTGCAGGGTGCCTTCACGCGGGCCGCGGCCATGATCAGGACGGAGGGGTCGATGCCCGCGGGAACCCGGACCAGCAGCTCGTCGGTGACCGAGCCGCGGTGCGTCGGCTCCCCGACGACGTGCACCGAGAGGATGTTGCAGCCTGCGGCGCCGACTGCCGTGGCCAGCTCGCCGAGCCGACCCGGCCTGTCCTCCAGCTCAACGTGAACGCGCCACAGCGCCACGACGCCACCTCCTCGGGGACCACTCCATCGTTGTCGCACTGCGTTACGCATTTGCTACAGCAGCATGACGCACACGTTTGCCCCACGTGCTGAGTCTCACGCATCGGAGTGGGTGTCGCCGTCCTTCCACACCGTTCGGGGAGGTCGTGCGCGCAGGAGTCAGAGGCCGCAGGCCCGCCGGGCGAACGCGACCTCGGTGGCGGCGTGGCGCATCGTCTCCTCGACGACGAGCGAACCGTGACCGGCGTCGAACCGGCTGACCTCGTGGGTCGCCTTCCGGGCCGCCAGTGCGTCGAGGTAGTTGTCGATCTGGCGGATCGGGCAGCGGGGGTCGTTCTCCCCGGCCAGCACGAGCACGGGCGCGGCCACGGCGTCGACGTAGGTCAGCGGCGACGACCTGCGGTACACCTCGGGCCGCTGCTCGGGGGAGCCGCCGAACAGCGCCCGGTCGAACGCACGCAGCTGCTCCATCTCGTCGGCGTAGGCGGCGAGGTAGTCGGCCACGGGAACGCCGGCCAGCACCCCCGCCCACCGTGCGGGCTGCGTTCCGGCGGCCAGCAGCGCCAGGTAGCCGCCCCACGACCAGCCCTCGACCACTGTCCGCTCCGGGTCGACGATCCCCTCGGCCACGCAGGCGTCGACGACGGCCGCGACGTCCTCCAGCTCGGTCAGCCCCGGGCGGCCCTCGATGGCGTCCCGCCAGGCGCTGCCGTAGCCGGTCGAGCCGCGATAGTTGATCTCGACGACCGTGAACCCGGCGTCCACCCACAGTGCCCGGACCGCGGAGAAGCGGTCCTCGTCGGCGGCGTGCGGGCCGCCGTGCAGGCTGACGACCGCAGGCGCCGGCCCGGTCGCACCCGCGGGCCGGGCGACGAGGGCGTGCACCGGCCCGCCCGGACCGACCACCCACAGGTCCTCGACCGGCTCCGAGCCCGGCGGACGATCGCCCGGCGGCGTGATCAGCACGCGGTCCAGGCCGCCGGGGTGCAGTGCGCGGACGGTCGGCGGCTCCGCGGCCGACGAGCAGGAGTACTCGACCGTGCCGTCCGGACGGACCTCGGCCGAGCCCACACAGCCCGGCGCGGTGGGCAGGACGGTCAGCTCGCCGGTCGCGAGGTCGTAGCGGTACAGCCGGGTGCGTGCCGCACGCGTGTGCCAGACGAGCAGCGCCGTCGCGTCGGGGACGAAGTCGGCCGTGAGCTCGCCGGGCAGGTCGATCGCGAGCTCGGTCTCGGTGCGGGCGGCGACGTCCCAGATCAGCAGCTCCTCGCGGCCGCGGCGCTCGTGCAGGAGCAGCAGCCGCTGGTCGCCCGGGACGGGCGCGAAGGCGAGCGGGGTGAGGCCGCGTCCCGGGCCGTCGGACTTCTCGGCGACGGCGCTCCCGTCCGCGGTGCGGACGATCCGGACGGCCGGGTGGCGCGAGTCACCGTGCTCGGAGTGGGAGATCGCCAGCAGCGTCTCGTCGTCGGAGAGGGCACCGACACCGGCGTCCTCGGCGTGCGCGTACACGACGCGCGCGGGCGCGTCGGCCGTCCGCTCGTGGAGCCAGATGCGGGTTCCGTCGTCGGTGGAGGTGCCGGCGGCGACGAGTCGGCGGCCGATCTCGAGGCCGGCCGGGTAGCCGTCCTCGACGCCGGGCAGGGCGGGGACCGGCTCGGTGCCGGACGCCCGGCTCGCGCCCCGCACGGCGTCCCCCGGGCTCGTCGCCCGCAGGCCGGTCGGTGCTCGCGGCCCGGCCGCGCGGCCGGCGAAGGCCTCCGTGACCCAGTGCCCGAACTCGTCGCCGTCGTTGTCGGCGAACCACCAGATGCTCCCCCCGTCGGGCGGCAGCGTGGCGAGGTGCGTGCCCGCGCGCCGGTCGGTGACCTGCCGGTGCGTGTCGGTGGCCCGGTCCCAGGCGTAGACCTCGATCGTGCCGGTGGCGTTGGAGGTGTAGACGTTGCGGTCCGGCGCGTCGCGGGCCCACGTCGGGCGCGACATGCGGGTCGCGGTGAACCGTGCCCGCCACCGCTCCTCGCGCACGTCGTCGGCGAAGAGCCGGTCCGGGACGGCGGCGACCGGATGCGTGGGTGCGCTCACCTGCTCGATCTTGCCGCACCCGGGCCTGCCTGCTGCGGCGAGCGGCCTGATCGGGCCTCCTACAGTGAGCGGGTGCGTGTCCGGCGGGATCACCGTGCCGCGCTGCTCGTGGCGCCGGCCCGGGCAGGCATGCTCGCGGCGTTCGTGGCGCTGCTGCTCCCGGCGGCGCCCACGCCGGCGTTCGCGCACGCCGGCGGCCTCACCTCGGCGCCCAGCGAGGCCCGCGTGCTCGCGGTCGAACCGCCCGTGAAGGGTCTCGACGTTCAGGCGGTCGAGTTCGGTGCGCGGCTGCGGATCGACAACGACACCGCGGTTCCGGTGGTCGTCGAGCCGCTGCCCGGGTCGGCGCTCTCCGGGCTCCCGACCGTCGCCCCCGGGGCGCGGGCGTGGTGGTCGGATCCGCGGATCACCGCCGCCGCGGCGCACTCGCGGCCGGCGGGCGACCGGCTCGACTGGGCCGTGCCGCTGCGGGTCGGGGATGCGACGGTCACCGTCCACGGCGAGCAGTTCTGGCCCGCACCGCCGCCCGCCGGGCTGTGGTGGACCGTCGCGCTGGTGGCACTCGCCGTCCCGCTGGTGGCCGGGAGGCGCGGGGCCGGCCGGCGGTGGGGCGCCGTCGCGCTGGCCGTCGCGACGGGCGTGGTCGCGGGAGCGCACCTGCTGCACGTCGTCGGCTCCGCCCTGGTGCCGCAGGATCGGGCGTTCGCCGCGATGCTGCTCAGCGCCGCCGGGTACGCGCTTCTGGGCTGGCCGCTGGCCGTCGCCGGTGCCTGGCTGACGGTGCGCGGTCGCCTGGCCGGGCCGCTGCTGTGCTGCGTGGCGGGCGGGCTGTTCGCGATCGTGATCGCCCCGGTGGACGCCTTCACCCTGATCGACGCGGTCGTCCCGTTCGCCTGGGGCGCGACCTTCGACCGCGTGCTCGTGGCGCTGACCCTCGGCGGCGGGTTCGGGGTGGCCGCCGCGGGGGTGACGGTGCTGCGCCGCACGGCGCCGGCACCCGGTCCGGCAGGGGAGTAGCCCATGATCCAACCGGCCGGCCGGGTCGTTCTCGCCCACGGCATCGGCGAGGTCCGCGGCCTGCCCCTGCCCGGCGAGCTCGTGCTGCAGACCGGCGGTGTCGTCGTCCTCTTCTCGTTCCTGGCCGTCGCGCTGCTCTGGCGCGAGCCGCGCTTCGCGGGCCCGAAGGCGGCGCGCGATGCCGTGCCCGCGGGCCCTGCCGCCGGTGGCCCCGCCCCCCTCGCCCGGTCCGGGAGCTTGTCGGGGCGGGTCGGCACGGTCGACAGCCCGGGTTCGCGGTTCGGGCAGGCCGTGCTGCTGCTGCTCGCGACGGCCGTCGTCGTGTTCGGGTTCCTCGGCCCCCAGGACGACGAGGCCAACCCCGCCCCGCGGGCGCTCTACGTCCTGCTGTGGGTGGGCCTCGTGCCGGTCTCGCTGCTGCTCGGGCCCGTCTGGCGGGCCGTCAACCCGCTGCGCGCGCTGCACCGCCTGCTCGCCCCGCTGCGCCGCCGCCCCACCCGGCCCCTGCCGGATGTGGGGTACGAACCCGCCGCCGTCGGGCTGACCGCCTTCGTCTGGCTGGAACTCGTCGCCCCGATGCGCGACGTACCCGCCGTCGTCGCGACTTTCCTGCTGCTCTACGCCGCGATCCACACCGCGGCGGCGCTGCGCCACGGCCCGGCCTGGTTCGACCGCGGCGACACCTTCGAGGCCTACTCGTCCCTGGTCGGGGCGCTGGCCCCGGTCACGTGGGACGAGGGCCCCCGGCTGCGGAACCCGTTGCGCGGCCTCGCGGCGGTGCGCCCCGCGCCCGGGCTCGTCGCCTTCGTCGCGGTGTGGTGGGGCTCGACGGTGTTCGACGGGCTGACCGGGTGGCCCGGGTGGACGCAGGCCCGGAACCTGCTACCGGTGCCGGCCGCCGCCGCCGACACGGTCGTGCTCGTCGCGCTGGTCGCTGTCGTGGCGCTGCTCTACCGCCTCGCGACCGGCCGGCTCGCGGCTGCGCTGGTGCCCACCCTCATCCCGATCGCCACCGGCTACACGATCGCGCACTACATGACGTTGCTGCTGGTGGAGGGCCCGCGCGCGCTGGGCCAACTGGCGGCACCGCTGCACGAGCTCGGCGAGCCTGCCGCGGTGTGGCACCCGGGTCTCGTCGCCGCCGTCCAGATCGGCGCGGTGCTGGTGGGCCACGTCGTCGCCGTCGTCGTCGCGCACGACCGCTGCCTCGCGCTGCTGCCCCCGCACCGCCGGCTCGCCGACCAGGTCCCGCTCGTCCTGCTCATGGTCGCCTACACGATGGTCGGGCTGTTCCTCCTCGTGATCGCCTGACCCGAGGTCACCAGCTCAGCTCGGTGCAGTCCGTGTGCGCGCCCGGCGGTTCGACCTGCACCGTGAAGTGCGGCAGGCCGTGCCCGTCGGCCAGCAGATGGCGTGCCGCGACCAACACCGTGCCCGGGTCGGACTCCGCGTCGATCGACAGGTGCACCGAGCCCACCTCCATGCCGGAGGTCAGTGTCCAGACGTGCACGTCGTGGACGTCCCGCACGCCCGGCAGGGCCGCCAGCTCGACGCGCATCTGCTTCACGTCGACGTGTGCGGGCGCGGCCTGCACGAGGATCCGCACCGCCTGGCAGCCCAGGCCGATCGCCCGCGGCACGACGAAGACGCCGATCGCGATGGCGACCAGCGGGTCGGCATACCCCCAGCCGGTGATCAGCATGACGGCGCCTGCGAGGAGCACGCCGACGGAGCCGAGCATGTCCGCGAGCACCTCCAGGTAGGCCCCGCGCAGGTTGAGGCTCTCCTTCGCACCGTCGCGGAGCAACCTGAAGACCACGACGTTCGCGGCGAGCCCGGCGGCCGCGGTGAGCATCAACGGCAGCCCCGGGATCTCCGGCGGGGCGGCGAACCGGCGCACGGCCTCGATCACCACCCACAGCGCGACCCCGCACAGCAGCACGGCGTTCGCGAGCGCGGCCAGCACCTCGGTGCGGTAGAGCCCGAACGTGCGGCGGTCCGACGTCCCCGCCCCGCGCGCGGCCGAGATCGCGGCCAGGGCCATGCCGACACCGAGGACGTCGGTGAACATGTGCCCGGCGTCGGACAGCAGGGCCAGCGACGACGTCGCGAAGCCGACGACGACCTCGATCGCCAGGAAGGCCAACAGGACACCCAGCGAGATCCACAACCGGCGCACGTGCCGCCCGCCCGCACTGGCCTCGATCGGACGGCCGTGCCCATGTCCCGCGCCCACCGCTGCACTATATATGCGCGCTCGTGCATGAGTGTGTTCAGTGCCATCATCGGTGGGGTGACGGAGCCGACACCGTGGGTGCCGCCCGACGACCTTCGTGTGTCGGATGCCGAGCGGTCGCTTGTTCAGGACCGGCTGCGCCGGGCGCACGACGTGGGCCAGCTCGATCTGACCGAGTTCGACGAGCGCGTGCGCACCGTCTGGGCCGCCCGTACCCGTGGCGAGCTGGCCCGCATCACGGCGGACCTGCCCGCGCCGCCGCCCGCCCCGGCCCGCACGGGAGCGTTCAGCCCGACCCCCGGTGGCGTGACGATGCGGGTGCTGACGCTCGTATGGCTCAGCGTCGTCGTCGTCAACGTGACCGTCTGGGGGATCGTCTCGCTGACCGTGGACGAGCCGGTCTACCCTTGGTGGCTGTGGGTCGCCGGGCCGACCGGATCGGTGCTGGCGGTGCTCTACGCGGCGGGCATCGGCCGACCCCGACGCTGATCCGATTCTGCTGTGCGGCGCCACCGGGCGCACGGGTCAACCACGAGGGCGGTTCCCGTGGCCCATCCGGAAGGCCGGTGCGATCGAATCCCCGATGCCACGGAGCCGAGCGGCCCGGCGGAGGGGGATGTGCGATGAACGATCCGGGCCGGTACCCCCGCGGTGCGGGACAGCCCGCGGAGCCCCAGCCGGAACGTAGCGAGATCGACATCCTGCTGCGGGCCGTCGCCCGCGGTGACGACACCGCTTTCACCCGGCTCTACGACCTGCTCGCGCCGCGCGTGTTCGGGCTGGCCCGCCGCGTGCTGCGGGATCCGGCGCAGGCCGAGGAGATGGCCCAGGAGGTGCTCGTCGAGGTCTGGCGCACCGCGAGCCGGTTCGACGCCCAGCGCGGCAGCGGGCTCTCGTGGGTGCTCACCATCGCGCACCGCCGCACGGTGGACCGCGTGCGCTCCGAGCAGGCCGCGTCCGACCGCCTGCAGAAGGTCGCCGCGGTGTCGGTGCACGTGCCCTACGACGAGGTGGCCGACCAGGTGAGCAGCCGGATGGAGCGCCAGCAGGTCCGCCGCTGCCTCGACGGTCTCACCGGGCTGCAGCGCCAGGCGATCACCCTCGCCTACTACGGCGGGCACACCTACCGCGAAGTGGCGACGCTGCTCGACGCCGCCCTACCCACCGTCAAGACCCGGATGCGGGACGGTCTGATCCGCCTGCGGGACTGCCTGAACGTCGAGGTGACCCCATGACGGGCCCGGACATCCACGCCCTCAGCGGCGCGTACGCGCTCGACGCGGTGGACGACCTCGAGCGCGCCGCGTTCGACCGCCACCTCGCCGAGTGCGAGGCCTGCGCCGTCGAGGTCGCCGAGTACCGCGAGACGGCGACCCGCCTCGCCGAGGGGTCCTGGTCCGTGCCGCCGCCGCGGATGCGGGAGCAGGTGCTCGCCCGCGCGGCCGCCACCCCCCAGCTGCCCCCGAACGGGCACCGGCGCGGGGTCGCGTCGCCGGTGGCCCGCTGGCGCCGGCTCGCCGTGGCCGCCGCGGCCGTCGGCGTGCTCGGGCTCGGCGCGGCTGCGACGGCCTACGCCGCGTTGGAGCAGCGCCTCGACGCCGAGCGGACCGCCATGGCCGTCGCGCAGCAGCGCCAGGAGGTGATGACCGCCCCGGACGCGGCGCTGCGGGCAGGCGACCTCGCGGGCGGAGGCCGGGTGACCGTCGTGGTCTCCGAGCTCGAGGACAACGGTGTGGTGATCCTGAACGGCGCACCGCCGCCGGGGCCGGACCGGGTGTACCAGCTCTGGCTCGTCCCCGAGGGCAGCGGCACCCCGGTCTCGGTGGGCCTGCTGCGGGCGGGTCAGACCGGGGCCATCGAGCTGATCCAGGGAGTGCGCAGGGGTGCCACCCTCGCGGTTTCCCTCGAACCGGCCGGTGGTTCCCCGGTGCCGTCGACGACACCACTGGTGGGAATTCCTCTGGTGTAGCACCCATCCGCTCCGCAGGGCCATTCCGAACAGCTTCCGAGCCACTGCCGGAAACGGTGGCCGGAGAGTGAGGGGAGAGCGGGAATGTCGACGTGATCCGGCCCTGGGAAGCAGGGGTCAGGACGTCGGTGAGAAAGACACGGCACACGTAGCCCGTTCGGTGCAACAGCCGTCGACGTCAATTCTGCATTCGTAGCCGATAACCATTCGTAGCCGATAACGCAGCCGCGTTCGTCGGTCGCTGCACGCTGCCCAACTCCGAGAAGACTGCCCAACTCCGAGACTGCAGAGGAACACCATGACCGGTTCTCGTTCCCGACGTGCCCGATCCCCGAAGCGGGTCGGCGCCGCCGTCGCCGTGGCGAGCACGCTCGTGCTCGGCACCGCGCTCTCGAGCCTGAGTGGCGGTGTGGCCACGGCGTCCAGCCACCGGGAGGCCCCGCTCATCTCAGCCGACCCGTCGGTGGACAACACCGACGTCTACGCGTTCGTCAGTCCCGACGCCCCGGACACGGTGACCTTCGTGGCCAACTGGTTCGGCCTGCAGGAGCCCAATGGCGGCCCCACCTTCTACCCGTGGGCCACCGACGCCAACTACGACATCAACATCGACACCGATGGGAACGCCAAACCCGACGTCGGCTACCGGCTGACGTTCCGCACCGAGGACCGGCGCGCGAACGACACGTTCCTCTACAACAACGGGCCGGTCACCAGCCTGGACGACGAGAACCTGCTGTTCCGGCAGTACTACACGCTGTCGGTCGCGAGGAACGGCGGCTGGGAGAAGGTCATCGAGGGCCAGGTCGCGCCATCGCAGCTGGGCAAGGCGTCGATCCCGAACTACCGGGACCTGCGCGACTCGGCGATCAAGAACCTGCCCGGCGGCGGCAAGGTCTACGTGGGCGCGGCCGAGGACCCGTTCTTCGCCGACCTTCGGGTGTTCGACCTGCTCTACGGCGGCAACCTGGCCGAGGTCGGGCAGGACACGCTGGCTGCGACGAACGTCAACACGTGGGCGCTGCAGCTGCCGCTCACCGCGGTGACCGCCCACGGCGATCCCGCCCGCAACCCGGTGATCGGCGTCTGGAGCGACACCGAGCGCTACTCGATGCAGCTCGCGCCGGGCAAGGCCACCCGGACGGGCGACCCGGTGCAGGTGTCCCGGTTGGGCAACCCGCTGGTCAACGAGGTCGTGCTGCCGGCCGGTCTCAAGGACGCGTTCAACGGGCTGACCCCGAACAAGGACGCCACCATCCCCGCGGTCGTCGCCCGGGTGACCGACCCCGAGCTGCCCAAGCTGATCGAGGGGAGCTACGGCGTGCCGGCGCCTGCGGGGCCACGTAACGACCTGGTGGAGATCTTCCTGACCGGGATCGCGAAGGGGGCGCCGACGCTCGACGGCTCGCCCGCGCCGATCCAGGCCGATCTGAACAGCCACGTCCTCAATGCGGACAAGGGCCAGCTCCAGCCCTCGGAGATGCTGCGGCTGAACACGTCGATCAAGCCGACCGCACAGCCGAACCGGCTCGGCGTGCTCGGCGGGGACCTGCAGGGCTTCCCGAACGGCCGTCGGCTCGGCGACGACGTCATCGACATCTCGCTGCAGGCCGTAGCGGGTGCCGCGCAGACCGGCACGCTGGTCGACGCGCTGGCCGCCGGGGACAAGGTGGACGCCAACGACGCCGACTTCTCCCCGCAGTTCCCGTACCTCGCGCTGCCCGGCAACGCGACGGACGCCGCCCCCCTGGGGGCCGCCGCCCCGCCCGTGAGCGAGGGCTCGACCAGCGGCGGCAGCTTCTCGAGCGGGGGCTCGTCCGGCGGTACGGGCGGCTCGGGTACCGACGTCACCGAGGTCGAGGTGCGGCCGGCCGCCGCCAGCAGCGCCTGGACCAACGATCTCATGGCACTGGGACTGGCAGGCGGGCTCGGCGCGGTCGTCCTCGGCGGAGCGGTGGCGATGTGGTTCCGCCGCCGTCGTGGCGCCGCGGCCCGGGCGGGCCGAGCCGCGGCCGATCGCGGCGACTCGGCGCAGACCGGCTGATCCCGCGGCGGGTGGCGGTCCTGGCCTCCCCGGACCGCCACCCGGCTCCCGCCCTTCCCCCATCCCTGCGCGCCAGCCTGGACAGGACAGCCATGGCCTCCTCCGCCCCGACCGTGCCCGGTACCGACTCCCGCGACTCCGCTCCCCACCCTGACGCTCCCGCGCGGCGCCGGCGGCTGCTGGTGGCCGCGCTCGCCGCGCTGCTGCTGGCCGCCGGCGCGGCCGGCCTGGACGAGAGCAGCCGGGACACCCCGATCGGGACCCCGCAGCCGGTGCCCGACCGGCTCGCAGCGACCATCGCGCAGGCCCAGGAGCGGCTGCACCGGGTGCCCGGCGACGCCGGAACCTGGGCCGCGCTGGGCTCGGCCTACGTCGAGCAGGCCCGGGTGAGCGGCAACCCCACGTACTACACCCGGGCGCAGGGTGCCCTCGACCGGTCGACGCAGCTGCAGCCCACCGGCAACGCCACCGCCGCGGTCGGGCTGGGCGCGCTGGCCAACGCCCGGCACGACTTCGCCGCTGCCCGCAGTCATGCCGAGCAGGCGCTGGCGCTCAACCCGTCCAGCATGGAGGCGAACGGGGTGCTCGCCGACGCGACCACCCAGCTCGGCGACACGGCGACCGCCACCGCGGCCGTGCAACGCATGCTGGAGCTGCGCCCCGGGGTGGCTGCGTTCACCCGGGCGTCCTACGAGCTGGAGCTGCACGGTCGTGTCGACGAGGCGCGGGTGGCGTTGGAGCGCGCCCTGGGGGCCGCGACCAGCCGCGACGAGCTGGCCTTCTGCCACCACTACCTCGGTGAGCTGGCCTGGGGCGGCGGCGGCCTGGAGGAGGCGCGCGCCCACTACGAGCGCGGACTCGCCGCCGCCCCGGGCGACCCGGCGCTGCTGGAGGGCCGGGCGAAGGTGCTCGCCGCCGTCGGCCGGGTCGACGAGGCGATCACTGCCTACGACCGGTTGACCCAGCGGGTGCCGCTGCCGCAGTACCTGCTCGAATACGGCGAGTTGCTCGAGTCGGCCGGCCGGTCGCCCGACGCTCAGGCCCAGTACCGGCTGCTCGGCGAGCAGCAGCGGCTCTACGCCGCGCAGGGCACGACCGACGACGTGGCCGCCGCGCTGGTGGCCGCCGACCACGGTGACCCGGCCGAGGCGGTCCGGCTGGCGGAGGCCGGATGGCAGCGCGGGCAGAGCATCTTCACGGCCGACGCGCTGGCCTGGGCACTGCACGCGGCCGGCCGGGACGTCGAGGCGCTGCCGCTGATCGAGCGGGCCGGTGCGCTGGGCAGGCGGGACGCGACCGTGGCCTACCACCGCGGGATGATCCTCGCCGGGCTGAGCCGTACGCGGTCGGGTACCGATCCGGCCCGGGCCGGCGCGGCGATCGCCGCGCTGGAGCAGGTGCTGGCCGTCAATCCGTACTTCTCCCCGCTGCACGCCGGGATCGCCCGGCAGACCCTGGACGCCCTGCGGGGCCGGTCGTGATCCGCTGGTCGCGGCGGCTGGGCGCGCTGCTCGCGCTGTGCCTCGGGGGGCTCGCCCTGGGCCCGGCCGGCACCGCGGCCGCGCACCCGCTGGGCAACTTCACGGTGAACCACTACGACGGGCTGCGGCTGCACGCCGACCGGGTCGAACTGTTCGCCGTGGTCGACTACGCCGAGATCCCGACGCTGCAACAGCGCCCGCTGACCGACACCGACGGCGACGGCACGGTCAGCCCGGCCGAAGCCGCCCGGCGGGCGGGGGCGGAGTGTGCCGAGGTGGCCGCCGGCGTGGTCGTGACGGTGGACGGCAGCGCGCTGAACTGGGCCGTGCAGGGCGCCGAGGTGACGCAGCCGCCAGGGCAGGCCGGGCTGCTCACCACCCGCGTCGAGTGCCGGCTCGGCGCCCCCGCCGCGCTGGCCGAGCCCGCCACCGTCGAGATCGCCGACGGCTACCTGGCTGCCCGGATCGGCTGGCGGGAGATCTCCGCGGTCGGCGACGGCGTCCGGCTGGCCGGCTCCGCGCTGCCGGCGACAAGCGTCAGCCGGGAGCTGCGCTCCTACCCCGACGACCTGCTCGCCGACCCGCTCGACGTGCGCGCGGCGACCCTGCAGGTGCAGCCGGGCATCGGGGGCGGCGGGACCGGCGCGGAGCTCCCGGCGGCCCCGACCGTCGGACGCTGGCTCGGCCAGGTCGACGCGTGGTTCACCGGGTTGGTCGGGCAGGACGACCTGACGGCAGGGGTCGGGGTGTTGGCGGTCCTGCTGGCTGCGGTGCTCGGCGCCTCGCACGCCATGCTGCCCGGGCACGGCAAGACCGTGATGGCGGCCTACCTGGCCGGCCAGCGCGGGACGTGGCGGGACGCGCTGCTGGTCGGGGCGACCGTCACCGCGACCCACACCGCGGGCGTGCTGGTGCTGGGCCTGGTGCTCAGCGTGTCCGCGACGGTGGCGCCCGAGGGCGTGCTGAGCGGGTTGGGGGTGGCCAGCGGGTTGCTGGTCGCCGGGATCGGCGTGGGCCTGCTGGTGTCGGCGTCTCGGGCCTGGCGGGGCGGGCCGACCGAGCCGGCCGTCGAGTCGC
>JAEUJO010000046.1 GCA_016794615.1 Pseudonocardia sp.
CGCAAGGCATTGCTCGGTTGAGTTTCGCAACGGATGCCGACTCGCTGCGGCACTGAGCTGACGACAGGAGTCGAGATGGACGTTTCCAGGTCAACCGGGTCGGCGGGGGGTGAACGCGCTCTGGTCGTCGGTCTCGGTATCGCCGGCATGTCGAGCGCACTGGGCCTGACGAGGGCGGGCTGGGAGGTGCAGATCATCGAACGCGCGCCCGACCGCCGTACCGGTGGGTACTTCATCGGCCTGTCGAAGGAGGGCTTCGAGGCAGCGCGCTACCTCGGGGTCGTCGACGAGTTGCGGACCCACACCCCCGAGTCGTACTCCACCTGGGAGATCGACCGCTCGAACACGCGTCGGCGCGGGATGAGCTTCACCGAGCAGCCGAATCACCCCGAGGTCGTGCGGCGCGGCGACATCGAACTGGCGCTGTGGTCGGGCATCGAGAAGAGCGGCATCACGGTGCGCTTCGACACCGTTCCCGTGACGATCGGGTCGAACGCCGACGAGGCCGTCGTGCGGTTGACCAACCGCACGACCGGCGAGACGACCGATGAGGTCTTCGACCTCGTCGTCGGGGCGGACGGAGTGCGCTCCACCGTCCGGCGACTCGTGTTCGGACCCGACTCGGAGTTCACCGAGCCGCTGGGACGCATCATCTGCGCGTTCCAACTGAAGGAGCCACCGCCGGAGACCGAGCCCACCGACGGCCTCATCATCGCCGAGGAGAAGCGGGCGCTGTGGATCTTCCCGTTCTCCGACCAGCCACCGACTGCGCTCTTCACCTACCTTCCCGACAACGTCGACGCCCAGTTCCGGATGCATCGCGGCGACGCGCTGCGGCACGCGTATGCGGGCATGATGGGCGACGGTGTCGTGCGGTGGGCTCTCGACCAGTTCGACCAGGCCGACAACTACCTGTTCGACTCGGTCGTCAAGGTGACGATGCCCCGCTGGCACCACAACCGCGTCGTCCTGGTCGGGGACGCGGCCTGGTGCCTCACCCTCTACTCCGGGTACGGCGCCACCGCCGCCCTCCACGGCGGCGCCACGCTGGGAAAGTTGCTGACCGAGTTCGACGACATCGACCTCTCCCTGGACGAATGGGAACGCGCGGTACGCCCCTTCATCCGCGGCAAGGGCGGTCCCACCGCCCTCAAGTCCCAGCTGTTCGTCCCCTCGAACCGAGTGGCTTTCGTCATCCGATCGGTCCTGCTCACCTACGGGGTACTGCCGAGACTGGTCCGTCGGATCCACTGGCGCCAGCGGGTGCGGGCAAAGATCCTCCGCAGGCTGTTCGGCGAGCGCGCCGACGCCTTCCCCTTCATGACACCCGAGTCGGGCCGGTAGCTCTCGCCGAGAGCGGCCGCGTTCGCCGGATCTGGCCTCGTTTCCCGGGCTCGCGCTCGCGGAGCGGCTCGATCCGTCCTCGCGCTGCGGGTGCAGCACCGGGCTTGCGAGCGCGCCGCCTGACGCACCATCGTTGGCGTCGTGATCACGTTCGCCGACCTCGTGACCCGCGCCCGCGGCCTCGTCACCCCGGGCCGCCGCGCGGTGCTGGGCATCGTCGGCAGTCCGGGGTCGGGCAAGTCGACGCTGGCCGAGGCACTGCTCGCCGCGCTGCGTGCGGACCCCCCGCCCGGGGCGGGCGCCGACTGGGTCGCGCACGTGCCGATGGACGGCTACCACCTGGCGGACGTCGAGCTCGAACGGCTCGGCCTCCGGCACGCGAAGGGGGCGCCGGACACCTTCGACGCGGGGGGCTACGTCGCGTTGCTGGCCCGGCTGCGGGCGCAGGAGGACGGGGTGGTGTACGCCCCGGCGTTCGAGCGCACCCTGGAGCAGCCGCTCGCGGGTGCGATCCCGGTTCTGCCCGCGGCCCGGCTGGTGGTCACGGAGGGCAACTACCTGCTGCTGGACACGGGGCGGTGGCCCGCGCTGCGCCCGCTCCTGGACGAGGTGTGGTTCTGCGCGCTGCGCGACGACGTGCGGCTCGAGCGGCTGCACGCCCGCCACGTGCGGTTCGGCAAGGCGCCCGACGAGGCGGTGGCGTGGGTCGCGGCGGTGGACGAGCCGAACGCCGCGCTGATCGAGACCACCCGGGACCGCGCCGACCTGCTGGTTCCCAGCGCGGTGCTGGAAACCGGCCTGAGCGCCGCCGTCCCGCCTGCCGGAGCGACCTGAGCACCGGCCTCCCGGTCGCCCGGGCCCCGGTCAGCCGACGGCCGGCACCGCGTACCGCTGATCATCCGACGGCCGTGCTGCTGGTCGCCGGAGTGGGCGCGCCGTCCAGTGCTTCGGCCAGGAGGCGGTACGACCGCAGGCGGTCCGCACCGTCGTGGGTGTTCGTGACGACCATCAGCTCGTCCACCCCGGTCCGCTCGACGAGCTCGGTGACGCCGGCGCGGACGGTGTCCGGCGAACCGATGACCTGTCCCGCGAGCCGGTCGTCCACGAAGCCGCGCTCCTCGGCCGTGTAGGGGTACGCGGCCGCCTCCTCCGGTGTCGGCACCGGGCCGGGCCTGCCGAGGCGCAGCTGCAGGAACTGCAGGGCCGACGGCAGGGCGAGCCGGTGGGCCTCGGCGTCGTCCGGGGCACACAGCACGGAGGCGGCGATCAGGGCGTACGGCGCGTCCAGCACTTCCGACGGCCGGAACATCCGCCGGTAGAGCTCCAGCGCGGGCAGCGTGTTCTCGCTGCTGAAGTGGTGGGCGAAGGCGAACGGCAGGCCCATGAGCCCGGCCAGCTGGGCGCTGTAGCCGCTCGACCCGAGCAGCCACACCGCCGGGTCCTGCCCCTGCGCGGGCACCGCCGCGACCGGGCCCTCGCCGCGGAAGTACGCCAGCAGCTCGCCGAGCTGCTCGGGGAAGTCGTCGGCACCCAGCGGGGCCGTGCCGTGGCGCAGCGCGCGGGCGGTGCGCTGGTCGGTGCCGGGCGCGCGCCCGATCCCGAGGTCGATCCGGCCGGGGTGCAGCGCGTCGAGCGTGCCGAACTGCTCGGCGATCACCAGCGGCTGGTGGTTGGGCAGCATCACGCCGCCGGAACCGACCCGGATGCGGTCGGTCTGAGCCGCCAGGTGCGCGATCAGCACCGCGGGCGACGAGCTCGCGATGCCGGGCATCCCGTGGTGCTCGGCGACCCAGTGGCGCCGGAAGCCGAGCTCCTCGGCGAGCCGGACGAGCGCCGTGCTGGTGGCCAGCGCGGTCGTCGCGGACGAGCCGGAACCGATGGGAGCGAGGTCGAGCACCGAGAGAGGAACCACGTCGACGACCAACGCCGCCGCCGGCCGCGCTCTTCCCGG